>JBEBHM010000838.1:0-3581 GCA_040080875.1 Pirellula sp. | reverse complement strand
TGGGAGATCTCCAAGCTTGTGGCATTTGGAACGGCCATGACCTTGCTTTTCATCCGAAAATCGCGACTGGCCATGACGGCCAAAATGATCAGCTTCAGTGTCAACGCAATGGAGCTTGCAATCGCTGCTCCTTTGACTCCCATGACCGGAAAGCCATACCACCCAAAGATGAGCACCAGATCTAGCAACGCATTCACGACGGTAACCACGGTATCCGTGTAAAGTAGAATCAGGGTTCGGTTGCTTCCTGAAAATAAACCAACCAACGACGAAGCGACGATGGTCGCCCATGATCCTGGGATTAGCCAAATGAAATACTCTGCCTCAAGCATTGCTAAATGCGGTTTATGCCCGACGAGCTGAAAGAGTGGCTCCGCGAAAAGTCCTAGGAGCAGTAACGGCGGCCCAAACGCTATTCCTAACAAGACTCCCTGCCAGACGACCTGGAGCGCTCGCGTTGGACGCTTTGCCGACAAGTACTGGGCCACAAACGTACTGGTGTATCCGCATATCCCGATCGGCAGACAATTAAGAGACCAAAGTACAGTCCCTGCTCCAAGTGCCGCAGAAGCTGCCGCATCGGAAAATCGATACAACAACAATCGATCGACAAACAAGGTCAACGAAAACAGTCCAGTCGACAACATAAGCGGCCATGCGGTCGATACAACTTCCGCAAACTCTTTTCGATGCGATCGAATCATGGCGATTGCAGTATCCGTCGGGGCTTGAGCTCGAATCCTATGCGAGACTTCAAATGCAACTCCAACGCACGACGACCAACATCATAATGGCCGGTAAGTACACTAGTGAACTTCGCAATAGTTTGCGGGCCGTCTGGTCATTGCGATCCCTCAAGAAACGGTACGCCGCCGCCGCTTGCCCCATGCAAGCAACGGCTCCCATGATTGCTACCATCCAAGTAACTGCAGACATGGGATGTAGCACGTAGACCGAAAGGGGGACAAGCAACAAGGCAGGCACGATCGCATGCCATCCCGCAGCAACACCGCTCGGCTCTTCCTTGGTCAACATGCGAAAACCCGCTTGAGCGTATTGTTCGCGATACAGCCATGCAATAGCCATGAAGTGTGGAAACTGCCACAAGATTACAATCATCGTTAACGCCCAACCCTCAACGTCAAATACACTTCCACCAGCGCCCGTCCAGCCGATCATGACCGGCAATGCACCGGGAAGCGTTCCGATCGCAGTGTTCCACCACGTATGGACCTTCATCGGCGTATACACCCAGCAGTAGATGGCCCAAGTCGCCAAGCCACAAAGCATTGCTTCTCGATTGACTCCCATCCAAAGATACAGGCAGCCGACGATCCCAAGCAACCAACCGAAAATAGAAACTTCGATCGACGTCAAACGACCGCTAGGCAATGGGCGGTTGCGGGTTCGAGGCATCATGGCATCGCGGTCTCTCTCGAACCACTGATTAAGAGTGCTCGCGCTGGCAGCAATTAACCCTGTCGCGATTAATGTATTCAACCACACAAGCCAACTGACATTGAGATCTCGGATGCGAGTTGCGGCAAACATCGATACCCCCACCGTCAACAAGATCATCAGTGTGATGCGAGGCTTGGTAAGGGAAATGTAATCTTGTTGCCAAGTGACGCTCGCCGATGGATTGGCTGCAAGTTCCATCGAATCTGCTTTGATGCTTGTTGCGGTTACGGTATTGCTCATGAATTGCTGCCAACAGTGTGCAGATTGGATGGATTAACGGTTAGGCTTTCGTGGGATGCAAGAGTGATCGATGAAACGGAACTACGAGAACGGACGATCACTCGGCAAACCATCCAAAGGGAGGCAACGATCAACAAGGAGCCTGTCGCTTGATGCCCCGTAACAATCAACGACTCCCAAAATCCTTTGCCTTGCAGTGTATATCGAGCCAACCATGGCGTCATCTCAATCCAGGGGGTCGCATAATTTGCAATCCATGTTGCAAGTCCCAATGTTACCTGAGCCAGCAAGATTACAAACAACGAATTTGCCGGAATTCTGAGACCGTCCACGGAACGATACGCCCGCATCCGTACGAGCCACGAGACCGCAAGTACAAAAATCGAAATCACGGTTGCTAACAATAGGTGCGTATGCACCATGGAAGTAAACGTGGACGGCGACCATGTTGGCTGAGCGTGCCGCAGTTGGGCTCCAACAAAAAGTTGAACAATGGACAGAAAAAGCAACACAAACGAAACCCTCAGCAACCCTTTGCCCGCAATCGACTTGCTCGCTTGGTTCCAGTCTCTTGACGAGGCCATGACGATGAAACTAGCCAAAGCGAAGACCAAAGGGCCCAAACATCCGTGAAGCATGGCGACGGTCCGTGCGTCTAACAGTACTCGAATTCCCCCCACGACACCTTGTGAGATGATTCCGGCCAGCAACCAATAACACACACTTCGCAGCCACGAGCGTCGTTCGTTGCGATATGCAACAACGCACAAACCGATGGCTACAAGCCCAACCAGCGAAGCCAACAGACGGTGCCCATGCTCGACGAGCAAATCAAATGGTCCGTACAACCATGCGGTCCAGGGATACAAAAACAGGTTATACCCATAAGTTCCCGGCCAATCTGGAACCGCCATTCCGGCATCATGGGTTGTGACCAAGCCACCCAACCAAATCAAAGGAAACGTCAGCAAGGCAACGAGCCACGACCATCGGTACACTCTCGTCGACGGGTTCTCAATAGTTGGGTTCTCAATGGACGGGTTCAGGATTCGCCTCCATGGTCGTCAAGGCGTCGAATTGGAGTGACGAAAGTGAAAGCACATATTCCACCAGATCGCATAGATCGTCGTCGGATAAGCCTGGGTTGCCATTCTGTTTTCGTGCAACGGGTGGCATTGGGCTCCCCTCGATTCCTAGTATCAAACGTCGCAGGATGTCGTCGCGGCTGCTTCCACCCCGAAAAACGCCGAGCCTGAGATTGCGAGATGAATCGATCACCGGTTTGAGCGCGCCATATTTTTTCATGACGCGCCATTCGGTTTTGGACTCTGGATTGAGTCCTGCGCGAATAGTCCAATCCTTGGTCCAATCATCAAAATCTTTCGATGTTCCATTACCACGTCCATCCATTCCATGACACTTGACGCACGCGGTCAGTTCACTCTCAAAAATTTCTTTACCTCGCGAAACTGCGGCTTGTCTCTCCGCTTCGTTTGCATTGGGTGTGAACTTTGGCGCGACGACGACGGCTGAATCCGCAGCGATCCATTTGTTGGCGACTTGTTTCAGCAACTCGATCGGGGTTTGATCCGTGACTTCTTCGGAGCGATAAGCCGCCAAGAGCCTGCGCTCGACGTCTCCTCGAACTGACAAGAATCGAACGTAGTGCGCCATCGCATCCACGTCTTCGGAAAACTCCTTCGTTTGGTTGAGTGTGCCAAAGGCTGGCATGGACGTACCTGGGAGCCCCTTCTCGATCGTCCGAACAATGTCGCTGTGAGTCGGTTTACTGCCGATCGGAGTGGATTTGAACTTGAAAGTCCCTCGCCGAAAATCCCTAGGATAGGGTGCCAACAAACCGGCGGCCGGACCATAACCAT
>JBEBHM010000158.1:0-13394 GCA_040080875.1 Pirellula sp. | reverse complement strand
AGATGGCATTTTGTGACGCTTCCTAGTGCCTGTTTTCCTCAACGTCCGCGTGACCAGCCACACAGTGAACGATCCGCCAACGAGATACCACACAACCCGAGGTGAATCTGGTTCGGCTAGATGATGCGACGGATACGGATGGGGTGTTCGGGATTCGGATGTAACGATTTGGACCACGCCGATGCATTCGTGTTTGGGACGTCGCGTCTGGAACAGTCCGGCACTACATGGAGTGAGCCGATCACCTTACGATTGCACCATGTGGGCGTTTTCTCGTTGGAACGGGTACAACGCCGCCCGGGTATGTGATGTGCGACGTAGCGCAACCGGGAGTCACAAAGTTCTACCTTGAAAATGGTCGACCATTGTGATACCATTGGTAGACCCTTTCGATGGAGAGAAATTGTGATTAAGAACCTGGTAAAACACGGTAATAGTTGGGCGATCGTAATTGATCGGCCGATTCTGGACTTGCTAAACATCAACCCTGAATCTGAAATCGAGTTGACCACTGATGGGCAATCGATTCGGATCGCACCTGCAGCTCCAGAGGGCGCGAAATCGAAAGTCCGGGCTGCCAGTGCAAAAGTGAATGCAAAGCATTCGAAGGCTTTTCGGAAGCTGGCCGAGTAGACAGCATGCATTTTCTGGAAATTGATGATGTGATGGAGATCCACGCTGGCCAAATTACAAACTATGGGGGGACCGATGGGTTGCGAGATCTTTGCTTGCTCGAATCGGCACTCGCCCAACCTGAGGCTGGATTCGGCGGCCAATACCTGCATGCTGACGTTTTCGAAATGGCAGCAGCGTATCTGTTTCATTTGGTAATGAATCATCCTTTCATTGATGGGAACAAACGAGTCGGACTGGAAGCCGCGCTCGTGTTCCTTGAAATCAATTCCGTCGCGATTGAAGCGAGTGATGATGAGCTAGTTGATCTTGTCCACAATCACACAGGACGATCCTGATAGACATCGGTGGGAGCATTGCTATCGCACACAACCTGCAGATCAGGGTAATAGAATTTGGTCGAAGCCAGTTTGCGAATCCTGATTTTTGTGCTGGCACGAAAATGACGTTTTGTCGTTTACGTGCCTAAAATTGACTGAGAAATTCTGGCACGAAATCGACATCCGGTACGCTTCGGTGTCTGTCTCCAGCACCGTTCCTCATCCAGTTCGTTGTTCGGCATGAGCATCCATTGGAATGAGCCACGGGACTTTACCCACACGTCAGTCTTGTCGTCGTCAATACTTTGCTCAAGGCTTCGATCGATTGCGATCATTGAGCCAATCACCTATGGGCGGACTATGTTGTCAATTGCAAGAGAATGTTTTAGCCATATTAAACCGTCGTGGAGTCGCTGAATTGCGTGAATCAGTACCTGTTCCACCAAAATGTTCTTGACCCGATCTCGGTCAACTCGTTACGGTCCTGCTTCACATGAGTGTGTTGTGTTTTAAGCGGGCGAATTCTTGGTGGACGAAAGATTATGTCCGAAGTGCTTGTTTTCAATAAGCAGATTGAACTGATGCTGGACGCAGGGATGCCAATCGTTGTGGGGAATGCTACGTCTCCAGCTACCATTCGCCAACTATTAAAAGTAGTATCGGGCCGCATCCATCCTGAGTCTTCGCCGCAGGATTCCACTCAACGCCATACGGCCACGGCTGAGTTGAACCATGCCCATTCAGCGATCATCAACGACCCTGAAATCGACGGCTGCTATCGCCGGGCACTTGCCAAGTGGATCGAAAGTGGTGGCTCGCCCGAGGTGTTCGAATGCTTCTATGATCTTGGTGTGGCACAACGACAAGTGAAATGGACATTTTCGCACGCGCTCCTTCCGTCAATTTTGCTGTGCGCTGTGTTGTTCCCTGCATGCTACTTCATGCTCTTTCGTATTTATCCGGACATCGAACAACTTTACACCGTGAGTGGAATTTCTTCGTCCGAGCGAATGAGACAGCTGCTGGAAATTCGCGGAATGGTAACGGGGCCTGTTGTTGCGTGCTTGGGATTGTTGTTGGTGACCGCGTTGCTCTTTATCTTCCGCGTACCGTCTTTTCTGGTGAGTTTCCTACCAGCCTACCGAAGAAATGCATCTGCCATTTTGAGTATCCAAAATCGTGATGGTATCGAAGGAAGCATAGCTCGACCATTCACGACATACGCACTGAGAAACAGACTTCAGTTCGAAGAGAATAAGTGGGTCCGTTGGTTTCCTCTGGTCGTGTCGTCGCTTATCAGCGGATTTGTCGTTATTTTTTATGCCTTGCTTCTATTCTGGCCGTTAACCGAACTACTCCACAGGCTATCCGTTCATTCCGGAGTGAAACTATGACCTCCAAGGAAGCAGCAAATGCAACTAATGGCGATGGGTCTCAGGACTACCTTTCAACCATCAATCGCTGCCTTGAACATAAATCCGACCTGCTGGCTGTTTTGTCAGATGTGACGAAGGTCTCTCCATGGCTTTGTCGCGACCGTCAAACCACGGCACTGAAGTCTGCGCTGGAACGCGGAGCAACTGCATCGGAGTTCGTTTCTGACCGCCAGCTTGCTCCCAGCTTGCCGCTTGTTCTCATGATGGGATCGGAAACTGCAATCCTTGGCCACGACGTTTTGGTTCAGCGCACAGGTAATTATCTACAACATGCGTATCGCCGCAGATGGATCTGGCAAGTCTTGTCGTATCCAATCGTTTTGATCGTTGCCTATGTGGTCACCTGGATCGTTTTGTCGATCACGTTGCTGCCGTCCTTTCGAGAACTCTACGACGGAGTCGATCTAACTAAGGTTCCGTCGACCCAGCGTTGGATTGAATCGAGCGAGCGCTGGATAACGGATCCGATCGGCGCGGCAGTTCGGACGCTTGCCTATTGTGTCTTCATCGTCGGCTTGATCAAAGCTCTCCCCTACGCGTTGGAGTATGGGAGCAATTGGCGGTTGATTGGGGATATGACGCGGAGCAGTAAGCGCCAACTATTGGCCATGGCGAGATTCACTGGAACGCTTGCTTCTTTGCTAAGAATCGGAGCGCCGATTCCGGCTGCCTTGAAAGTCTCAGGCTTGGCTTCAGGCTATTATCTGTTTCGATCCCACGCCGCGAAAACCGCCGATGCATGGAGCTGTTCACCTCCAGGCTGCGTCGTTCGATTGCCGAACTGTTTCCCTGAAATGCTTAATCTCGCCCTACACTCGCCGCGAGCTGAGATCGAAATCGATTTGATTGAGAAGTTGTCCACCATCTACACGCATCGATTTGAGCAAAGGATAGAACTCGGACGCAACCTCGCTGGGCCAGTCGCTACGTTGATTGGCGGAGCATTGATCGGAGGCCTTTACGCCAGTCTGATCCGTCCACTCATCCAGCTCATCACATCACTCGCGTAGTTCATTCTCCCAAACCACATGAATATTCCGAAACATCGAACCGAGTCAACACAAGCTCGTACTGACGGCGCTGCGTGGCGAACAAGTCCGTTGTTACCGCTCGAGTTGTCGGCGGACCGCCAACGCTCTTTGATTTCAATCCTTGCCATTGCACATGAAAAGCAGATTCCATGGGTGCCTCTGCTGCGAGCATTCGCATCTGAGCACCGATTTTGGTTCCGACGAGCCGTTCTCTCGTTGGCGGCAAGGATAGATGCAGGAGAGTCGTTGGGAAAGGCGCTCGCGAACACCAATGGCCTGCTGCCCGACGGAACGGTACTCGCAATTCGATCCGCAGGAGACGACAAGTCGCTCTCGCGGGTTTTTGCTTCCCTACAGTTCAATGGAGAGTCCCACTCGCAGACGAATAGTACGCGATTCATCGCAATCGTTGGATATTGGATCACGATCATGATCCCCACCGTGTTGGTTGCTACCGGTTTTGCATATTTTATTGTTCCTACTTTTCAACGCATGTTCGACGAATTTGAGCTGAGGCTCGCTCCACCCGTCAAACTGATTTTTGCAGCCATCTATTTCGGAGCGCTCCCGTTATCGTTGACGGTTCTGCTCGCAGGACTGTTATTGCTACTGTACTGGTTTACTCCATTAGGAATATCCTTGAAACGATTGCTGTATCGTTGGAATGTCGGCTTTTCGAGGAGTTCCTATAGACAAGATCTACTGTCGGGAATTGCTATTGCGGTCGATTCAGGAGCGAGCTTGACCAGTCGCCTGCATGAAACGGCGTCCAGCTATGAGAATCGTGCGCTTCGAAAAAAGGCGGCACGAGCGAGTCGCCTTATTGCAAACGGCGTTGACTCTTGGTTTGCACTCGGGCGAGTTGGATTGGTCTCAATGCAAGAATCGAAAGCGTTGAATTTGATGGCGAATGACTCTGTGCGAAGTTGGGCATTGCTTCGAATGTCGCGAGAAAAAATGAATGAGTCGCGCAATCGTCGAAACACTCTCGTCACCGTGTTACATCCGCTTGCAATTCTTCTTCTGGGTTTCGTAGTACTGTGCATTTGCTTCGCCACTTTTCATCCGTTGACGGACTTGATCCATGCCCTTTCGTAGTTTGATGTATTGCAGAAACCGTCGGTCAGGCCGTCAAGGCAGCTTTTCGATGGAGGTTGTTATTTCCGCTACGATCCTGCTAGCAGCCGTCGGCATTATGGGTGCAATGATTCCCAGAATTGGACGTCTTTGGCGAGAGAGCAGGAACTACCAACTCGCCAGCCACGAACTTGCAAATCGACTGGAATACCTTACCGGCCTGCATCCTGACAAACTTGATGACGAAATCGCAGCTCTCGCCGTATCGGATGAGCTCAAAGATGAATTGATGAATGCCGAATTGTCTGCCGAAACGATGACTGAAGAATTTGGAACTCGCATTCGTTTGTCGATCCGCTGGGACCGCGGACCTGACAGTCATCCAGTCTCCATGATCGGTTGGCGACCACAAAAACATACCGCGTCCTCGTATTCATCCGATACAGAGCAGGCAATCCAGCCATGAAGCGACGACGCAAGATCAGACGCCTCGGAACGTTGCTGCACGAAGTCGTCATTGTGATATCCCTTAGCAGCTCGCTCGTGCTACTTGGGATTCGATTGTTGCACCAAACGATGACATTTGGCTCCGATACAAGATCTAGGATTGCGTTCCGCCATACGAGCAGCCAACTGGCCGACCAATTCCGCGAAGATGTGCATGATGCGGTGAGTATCTCGCTAGAGAACGAGGGTTCGATTCACATGCAACTGGGTTCCTCCGCCACCGTTTTCTATAGGTCGGACCCCTCGAATCGACCAACCTTGGAACGTCGACTTGTTCGACCGGCGGGAGACGAGGCGGTGGAGCGATTTAGGTTGCTCGATCGAAGTCACGTGGTATTTTCAAGAGTCGATGCCATCGATGCGATTGCGTTCGAAATAATGTCCAAGGCGCCAGGGAACGAAGATATTACACGGCATGAATTGCGGGTCGTCGCGAAAACAGGTCGCACACGCTGGATCGGCTCACAAGCCCGGTCTCATCGCCAAGAACTTAGGGAAGGCGAATAATGCGATCTTCCATTCGTGCGCGCTTAGGCATGACATCGGTGATCGTATTGGTCGTCATGTCGATCATCATGTCCATACTCATGAGTGCCATGATTGCTACCATTCGATCGAACCGAGAACGCAAAGTCGAGCGGAGTTTGTTACAGCTTCGATTCGTCAACGAAGCGGGCGCGGCGCGGGCTGCCCACTTGCTCAGAATAGATTCCAATTTCCCGGGCGACGAGTGGAATTTGAACATGGAAATGCAACAACCGCAAACTGCCATGGTTCGCACGACTATCCGAAGGTCAAGCGACGGAGTGCCGTCTGACATAGAGGTTTTGTCGATCCTCGACAGCGATAACCCGCATCAGCGTATACAGCAGACAAAGATTTATCCAATTCTAGAAATCAAGGAGTAGATGATGAACTCTCGGAACATACATGGATCGGCCAGAGCTCGAGATGCGTTTACCTTAGTTGAATTGCTGGTAGTGATTGCGATTATCGGAATCCTTGTTGGATTGCTCTTGCCAGCCGTTCAAGCGGCACGCGAGGCAGCGAGAAGATGCATGTGCTCGAACAACATCGGGCAGATTGGCTTGGCTGTCCACCACTTCGAGTTTAATCGCGAATATTTGCCCGCTGGAGTGACCCATGATGTTGGACCTATTCGCAATGTGCCGATCGGGCAACACCTCAGTTGGACGGTAAGCTTATTACCGTATTTGGAACAACACAACGTGTACGAAAAGATCGATCGAAAACTCGGTGCCTACGCGCCGGAAAATCTCGAAGCATCGAGCACCACTCTTCCAACTTTCCTTTGTCCCTCGAATAGTTTTTTTCCACAATCGGATACGTACGGGGTAACTCACTTCGCCGGATGCCATCATGACATCGAGGCTCCGATTGATTCCAACAACAATGGTATTCTATTTCTAAACAGCCGACTTCGATACAGCGAGATCTTGGATGGTGGATCCAATACGATCTTGATTGGTGAAAAGCTCGTAGATGACGATGAGCTTGGTTGGATATCGGGCACTCGAGCCACGCTTCGCAATACAGGAAGCTTCGATCAACCAGCACGCACACCGCGCAGGTCCACCTTGGAGACGAACGAAGAAATGCCTCCCTCAGACCCGGACGTTGACGTTGATTCCTCGGCTATCGAACTAGCCGAATTGCTGCGCGTTGGTGGATTTGGTAGCTATCACACGGGTGGAGCGAACTTTGTCTTTGCAGATGGATCGGTTCGTTTCTTGTCCTTGAACATTGATCAGGAACTCTATCAAAACTTGGGTAATCGAAAAGACGGACAGATTACGGTTTTTGAATAGAAGTTCTAGGCTAATCTTTTTCAAATGACTCAATCCTCAAGGCTGAGGGCCGTGGCATGAAATTGATCTATCGAAGTAACCTTGTCAATTACTTTTTTGCGGGCGGCGTCGGTTAAGGTAGTCATGCCCAATCTCACAGCGATTTCCGACAGTTCATTTGCCTGCGCGTTCCTGAGAATGCCGTTTTGAAGCTCACGATTCACTTCCATTACTTCATAAATGCCCACGCGTCCGAAGTAACCTGAGTGGAAGTTGTCGTCGTGAGGTATTCCACGTACCAAGGTGTAACGATGTGCTTCAGCAGGGTCGATATTCAATATTCGGCAATCGGCCTCGTTGGGTTGGTATTCCTGATGATGTTTGGGACAAACCTGCAGTACCAACCGTTGGGAGACAACAGCTCGCAAGCAGTTTGCCAGAATGGGTGCAGGAACGCCAAAATTTTTGAGCACATCAATGGCAGCTACCGAAGTACTAGCATGCAGGGTACTGAGTACAAGTACGCCAGTCAGTGCCGATCGGCAGGCAATTTGCGCTGTCTCTGCGTCGCGAATTTCACCGACCATCATGATATCCGGGTCTTGCCGAAGTACGCAGCGAAGGGCACTGGCGAATTCGAAACCGATCTTGGGTTCGACTTGAACCTGGCAAATATTGGCCACGCGCCGCTCAACAGGATCCTCAATGGTTACTATACTTTGGTGGGGATTGTTCAACTCGTGCAAGAATGAATAAACCGAAGTTGATTTACCTGAGCCGACTGGACCGACAACCAAGATCAAGCCGTAGGGTGAAGCTAAGCAGCGCTTCAGTGCAGAGGTGTTACTCTCGTCGATTCCCAAGTCATCCAATCCATGAAACTGGCGAGGGTCCGGCTGAAGCCGCAAAATGATCCGTTCACCGTAGACTGTCGGACCACTACCCAAGCGAACATCGCGAGCGATATTCCGATATACATAGGACAAATGTCCATCCTGGGCCAGCCGCCGTTCTGCGATGTCCATGCCGGCCATGACCTTAAATCTCGAAATCAGTTGTGCGGCAGCCGAATTCGGCAATCTCGCTAAGTCATGCAAGAGACCATCGACTCGCATTCTTATCCTGAGGCCGTTGCCGGTCGGCTCGAAATGCAAATCGGTCGCATTTAGCGAAAACGCTCGATCCATTACCACTTCGCCTAACTGCCCCGGTCCTACTACGTCCAGCAATTCATTGAGTTCGTCTCTGAGTCCAGCGTGTGCTGTTGGATGGGACCCATGGTTTGATGCTTCGTCATCACTTCGTCCGTTATTGGCAACAAATTCTGGTTGATCACTCATGGTTTTTAGACTCATCACTTTCGGCTTGCTTATCACCAGAACCGACCACCTCGCCATTCTCTTGCGAGCTTGAGTCAGAGTCAGGTGGAACAGCTGTCCAAATCAGCCAGCCGAGCAAAGCCGCAGCTGCGAGAAAAACAAAAACAGATAGCCATCTCCGCCACGAATGCTCTCTGAAAATTGAAATGCCGGATGTTATGATCGCAACGGTAATCAGTGAATAAGCAATCCAGTCGGAAGGTTGTGAGAGCGCTGCCAGCATGGGTATTCGGCTGAGAGCGGCCGCAATTCCGCCAACCAACAACGTTGACGGTCCAACAAAGGACAGCAACCGAAGCTCTCTTTTTACGATCTTTGCTTCGGTAGAAAATCCTAATTCATGGAGAGCGGTATCGTAACTGGTCTCAATCGTCCATACTCGGTCGAGCCCAGTAACTCGTAGTACTTCGCGCACGCCGATGCTTGATACAGCAACCACCATACGACCTTGATTCGCCTCGATCGCTTTCCAAATTCGAACAATGGAAGCAACCATTGAACTGCCCATGTAATCCAAAGCCGTTAGGTCAACAAGACATTGGGGAACTTTTTGATTAGCAAGCTCACTTACGACTTGATCTCCTGTTTCGCGAATCTCATCGAGAGACGCTTTGCATATCTCCTTGGGAAAGGTCACAACCGAGTAACCGTCTAGGTGTGAGCAGTAGGATTTTGTCGGGCCGGACAAGAGTTCATCTCCTAGGGGCGCTGGGTAGGCTGATAAATGAAGATTGAGGGTGCGTAATATACCACAAATAGTCGGTCGCGCTGAGTAGTTGGGCCTGTGGCTTGTCTGTTACCATCTTGTACTGAGTCGCGATTCAGTTGGAGATCGTCCACATTGTGGCCTAGAACCGAAACCGCATCGCCCCGGAGCCGAGATGGAGCGCCGAATTCACCGATGTCGGTTCAGTTGGGCCGCCAGCCGCGGCCAAGAACGAGAATGTAACGGGGCTATCGCCAGAGGTCCGAGGCACGTCAAACCCGCTTTCCTGCGAGCTTTTCAAGACTACATTCTTAAATTTTACAGTGTCTGCGTCTACCAAGCCTTGGCTGCCGTGCCAATGTATTCTAGACGTACGTCAACGAAACTGTCGGTTCATTAGTTGGCGTTCGCGATCAGTTGCGCGAGGGCCTTTAGCTCAATTAGGCGGTAAGATACCTCTTCGAGGCGTTGCGAAATCGATTGTGCGCTCGATTCGATCTGCAAGATTCGTCGCATTTCATTTTCGAAGCCATCGAGCGCCGGCAGGATCTTTCGGATGCGTTGGATGCTTTCATCGACACTTTTCTTGCGCGCGATCAGTTTGGCAAGTCCTTCTTTCAAGTCTGCGACTGGTTGTTTTTGAGTGGCAATTACCTGCGCCTCGGTCATCTCATGTTTTGCCCTAGCTTTCTCAAGTTGGAGACTCGCGACTTGAAGCTGGCCAGTCATTTTTACCAAATCACGTTCGCTCACTATTCCTTTTTGGACCAATGCTTTTGCTTGGGCAAACTCTTGCTCAATCACCTTTTGATTGGCTAAAGCTTCTTTGACAGACAATTCAGCGATTTGGATTTCCGCGCGCGCTGCGTCTGACAACCTTTCTGATTTCTCAGCAGGCGGCTGAATGAGAGCCTGCTCGGCTGCGATATCCCAAGCGAGTCTCTGTTGCTCCAAGAGAGCCACGCTCAACAGCTGATCCGCCATCGCTCGCGTCGTTGGGAAGGCGACAGTTTCAACAGTAGCTTTACCATCCGAATTGGTCGCTCTGGATGCCACCGATTCGGCTTCTTTCAGTCTTTCCGCTGCTCGCTCTCTAGCGGCAACGGCTTCTTGGACTCGGCTTTGGGTGATTTTGTCTAGCTTTCCTACGAACTCTTCCGACATCATGATGCGTCGTTGGATCGATTCGAGCTTGACTGCAAATAGCGATTCAATCTCCTTGATCCCTTGCGGAGTAAATAAATCTTTGCGGTGCAAAAAGTGAGTGATGTAATCAGGAACATCTTTGTCCGCAATCGAAGACTTCCCTAAGTAGTCTAAGTTCTGCGCGAATGTTGGAAGACAGGTGATAGCGTTTATCGCAAACATCAAGACCAAGACGATGTGCGACGTGCGATGAAGATTGACGGTATGCATGAATTGGACAAACGGGTTCGTGGATGACATTACTGAAGTTCCTTGGATGAGTGATTTGGGTTGGCTTTCACGAGAATTTGTTCGTCAATCAATTGATTCCTGGCCGCTGCTCTCCGAAACTCAAGCGTTTTGGATCTCATCTCACGCAGCGAATCCTCTGCCTCGCGTGCGTTGATCGATACATCCAAGGCAGCGAGCTGTTCTTGGTGTTGCTTCAATCGCAATTGAATCGATCGGAGCAATTCCTGCGGGTTCACTTCTGGTTGTTCGTTTTGAACAATGGCATGATTCGGCGCCGAGCTTTGACCTTGGAAATAGAATCGGAATCCCATGGCAGCTATCAAGCATACCAAGCACGACGTCAAGGTCATCGTTCGAGCACGCATCCTGGAATTTCGATACAGTACAGCAATCTCGTAAGCACTCGGAGTCTTGCGCGAATTCCCGCTAACTTCGCTAGCCCAATAAGCAAGTTCATCGGAAACGTCGTCTTGTTCATTGATTTTACTGGCCATACACATCACCATGCCGTCGTTGGATTTCTTGTTTCAACCGCTGCTTGGCGCGATGCAATCGCACCTCGAGCATATTTTTTTTCTCTTGAAGCATCTCAGCCAGTTCCATCACCGAGTGACCTTGAACGTAAACCAATACCAACAATTCCCGATCCTGATGTTTGAGTTGTGCCATCGCATTTTGAATCGTCTCCCATCGAGGATCAGGGAAACCGGGGGTAGGGGATGTTTGGCTATTGGATGTGCTCGCTCGCTGTTCCCAAAGTCCTTCAATCCGTCGCCACCAGCGGGAAATCGACCGTTGATGGTTGCGCGTGTGACGCACTGTGATCTGAAACAGCCACGTTCGAATCGACGACTCGTTTCGGAACGACGCTGCATTTCTCCAAACCGACAGCCATACACGTTGAACCACATCATCCGACTCCGATTCGAACGCTAACAGTCGAACAACCAATCTATAGATCCAGTCGCCATGCTCGTCCATCAGGAGTTGCAAAGCGGCTTCGTCTCGTTCTCGCAACCGTGAAATCAATTCATGGTCGCGCTCCAGCCTGCGCGCCACGGCTTCCGCACCGGTGAGTTCTTCCGATAACGCCGGTGCCATGGCAGGGTTCTCGAGGGTGCGGCCAGTTTGCTCCAGGAAACCCAATCCTCGAGTCTTACCGTGGTTAGACACCGGTCGTCGTTCAAGACTTACAGAAATGTCCACATTTTCACCACGGTCATGATGATAGGGCGATTTGGGTTTCAGGCAGAGCCTGGAACTGAGGCGTGAGGTGTGAGGTGTGAGGTGTGAGGTGTGATCATCGCCCACGTCCTCAACTCTCAACCCTCAACTCTCAACAATTGCGACTACGGCGCCGTCGCAACTTCGACTTGTTTCTCTTTCTTATCGCGCAGAAACTTCATTGGCACTACTCGTCCTACAGGGACTTGGTTGATTGCATAAGCGAGCAAGTCGGATTCGGACGTCAAATCCTTGCGTCCGTCGTACTCGATCAGCACATCTCCTTTTTCTACTCCGGCGCGTTTCGCACGATCGTGAGGCGAGAATTGCCCTACGTGATTGACGATCAGGGCCATGTTTCCTGGAGCAATTCCCAAGTTCTTGCGTTCCTCATCCGTCAGTGGCTTCATAAACATTCCGCCAAGCCCGCCGCGTCTTAATTGCCACGAAGAGACTCGCCATGAAATGTCCCCCTTGGTTCGCCAGCCCGCATTCAAGGGGATGTTCAGCGTCAAAGTCTCACTGCCTCGCTTGATGGTCGCCGCAACGGAACCTCCTGTGCTGGGGACTCCCTCGAGCACCCATTGAACGTCCGCGAACGATAGGATGGGTTGTCCGGCCAACGCCAGGATTTGGTCCCCCGGTTGGATTCCTGCAGTTTGTGCTGGAGTAGCCTTGGTCACTCCAACAACCGTCGCTCGTTCCTTGGGATCCAAAATCAGCCCGATGCTCTTGGGGTGCGGATAGGGGAAAAGAACGGACTCAGGTATGCTCCCTTTCGAGTCCTCGGCGCGATAGAGTTCTCGCATGGCATCACCGATTTGATGGCAATGGATGCAACTCTTGACGACGTTTCCCTCGTAATCGAGCTTCGATGTGAACTTAGTTGCCAGCGATGGAATACTCTCAGGCGTTGAGAATTTTGGCTTCCTGGCTTGTTTGCCCGCCAGACTGGCTTTGATAGTCGGGTAATTGCGATGCAACTCCAGCGCCCCCTGCAACGCTTTGCCCAACCCCTCCACGGAGACGTCGTCTTGCCATTCCTTTTGTGATGATCGCGTTCCGTAGCGCCCGTATAACGTTCGATCTGGATTGAATATGAATACGGCAAAGGACTGGTCGGTATCGAATTCAAACAATGATAGATCCAGGCCATTGGTGCCGACGACGCGGCATCGCACAAAAGACTTGAGCAACGATTGCAGCGTGGGATCTGCTTCCACTAAATCGTCATCCAGCTTGACACATTCCTCACATGGTATGCATCGCAAGATGACCAACAGGGGCTTGTCGGTCTTCTTGGCTTCGGCAAAGGCCGCGTCCAGATTGTTGTAATACCATAGGCCGAGCGATTCAAACTTTTTCTTGTCCGCAAGTACTTTGGCTTCGCGTGTTTGCTGAGAATGCGCGGTGGGTATCCCAGTCGCAAACAGCAACAAAGCCAAGCAAGCATGATTGAAACGGACGGTACGAAAATTGGTGGCCAGCATCGATGCACCCTTAGCGAAAAAGAGAGGCAGTTGCGTTAATGGATCAATACCACGATAGCCGATGACAGCGGTCAATCCCATCCCCCTGAGTCAACTACGTGGAAGCGTCGCTCCCATGTGGAAGCGTCGCCCCGCGTCCGCCTCGGAGATGCGGACCTACGTGGGTGACAGAAATTCACTTCGCCTGGAAAAACGCTCTTTGAGCATCGTTACGGTATCTTGCGCGTTCGCAAAATTTGGCGAGGCGGGATCGAGGTGGGAGATTTCATGATTCAGGCGGTCGATCACGCCGACCAAGTCATTGTCTAAATCGATGACTTTCTTGAGTTTGGCTTCGTCCACCCGA
>JBEBHM010000157.1:0-13399 GCA_040080875.1 Pirellula sp. | reverse complement strand
GCCGAATTGACCTTCCCCAACGGCTCGACCGGCAGCTTTTTCTGTTCGTTCACGACGGGAAACCAGCAGTGGGCGCACATCAGCGGCACCAAGGGAAATGTCTTCCTACGTGACTTCGTCCTGCCGCATTTTGGGAGCGAAGTTTCGTTCGAACTGGAAAAGCCGCAATTCGTTATTCAAGGTTGTGATTTCCACATGCAGGAGCACACCCAACGATTGCGGGTCCACGAGTATGACAGCGGCTTTGCTCCGGCCCAAGAGATCAACATGATCGAGACGTTTAACACGATCGTGCTATCCAAACAACTCGATCCTCGCTGGGGCGAAATGGCGCTCGCAACGCAGCGGGTCCTGGACCAACTGTATCGGGGCTAGGGCATCTTCACACCGTATTTCTTGGGTAGTGGATCTTGATTTCGTAAAGATCCTGCAGCATCGGGATCTTTAACAAACAAGATCCACTACCACCAGCCCCAGTATTTAGTCTAGAAGACGCACTACGGCGATTTTTCGATTACGAATGTAACTGGTCCATCATTGACGAGGTGGACCTTCATATCCGCTTGGAAAACCCCTTGTTCCACACTCACCCCTTGGCCCCGAAGCAATTGGCAAAAATACTCATATAGCTGTTTGGCGTGCTCTGGCGGAGCAGCTCGATCGAATCCGGGACGACGACCGCGAATGCAATCGCCATACAACGTGAATTGACTGACCACCAGCATAGAGCCACCCACATCCACGACGCTCAAGTTCATTTTCCCATTTTCATCTGGGAATGCTCGCAGTTTGACGCAGCGGTCGGCCATATACTCGGTCGTTGCCTGCGTGTCCTCCCGTCCGACCGCAAGCAAAATCAACCAGCCCTTTTGAATCTCTCCAACCACGGTTCCATCCACTTCGACTCTGCTGGACGAGACTCTTTGCAAGACAGCTTTCAATATGAACTCACTGAGCATACGAAGAAAGAAGACAAGTCCACGACATTTTAGCAAGCTACTGTGGTGGCGTTCGATGAGAAGTGTCTTAATTACCCCAGGTCGTCCAGGTCGAAGGCGGGAGGCTTGGTGGAATTCGTATAGAACTTGGTAATGTCGATGCCTTGACGCTGCTCTTCTTCCATGAGTTTGATCCGTAACTCCAACCGTTCGATTCGACGATGCATTTGCGGGATCATCTCGATCGATTGATTTCGTACCTCAGCCCGAGGAGCCGTTGGATATCCCAAATGCCGCTGCATTGCTGAAAACAGAAACAGCGGTTCTTTGCGCCGATTAGCGAACGCTATCTTTCCTTCGCGCTCTCCAAATAGGATGGGATACTCCGCTTCTGCATCTTCACCCAAATGACGTTTTCGATAGTGAACGAACTCTTGGCTGCGACCGTAGATCAAGTCCGCGATGTCGACGATGCCAAGCTGTTTGCGAACCACCAAGATCCAGTCTCTCCATTCCGGGGAATAGATCGGGTCGTCGCTCATGGCTTTCAATCCGCGATCGTAGTTCAGCCGATTTCGGCAGAGGACCTCGAACTGATAAAAGAACATACCTTGACGATTGTCGGAATTCGCCCGGTATTCGGCTTCATATCTCAGAACGTTGAGCGCCGTTTTGAAATCAAACTGTCCGCTATCTAGCTCGGATTGATCGATCACGAACGATTGAAATGGAGTGAAATAATGTTTCAGCCGTTTCATCCCAGGTGCCATCACACCTGAGTGTTTCAGTTCGGTGAGCAGAAACCCTATGGCCATCGGAAGTTTGGTGGTGGCTAGGATTTCGAACTGACACTGCTCCAAGAGGTCTTGGAGCGTGCTGTATTCGCCTAGTCTTTCCCAGAGAATGCGAAAAAGATACGCCTGTTCGACGAACTCTTCACGAGGCAGCATTCGGTTTAGTGGGCCGCCGTTGGAACTACCCAAACCTTAAGTTCAGTTGAGATTTCGGTATGCAGTTGGATCTTGACGGTATAGAGTCCCAATTCCTTGAGGACCCCTTCCAGTCTGACCTGATCCGCAGAAATGGTGAACCCATTCGCCTTGAGGGCGGCAACGATTTCGGTGGCCCCCACACTACCGTACAAATGTCCTTCGTCGTTCGCATTCGCTTCGACGTTGATCGATTGCTTGGAGATTTGGTCGGCCAAATTCCGCAACGAAGCCAGTCGTTGGCGTTCTAGTTCTTGAAGCTTGACACGATGCTTGTCCACCATGCGTTTGTGGTGATCTGTCGCGACGATGGCCAAGCCTTCGGGGAGCAAATAGTTGTTGGCGTAGCCCGGTTTGACTTCGATAACATCACCGGATTTGCCAAGGTGCTCAACGCTTTGAATGAGCATCAGCTGGATGCCACCGTTGGGACCTTTCGGCAATCGGGGATATTGTGGTACGCGTTTTTTTTTGATTGTTGCCATGTTGTTCAGTAATCCGAATTAGTCATCCAATTGATTTTTGATGTCGAGGGTTTTCCGTTAGAACGGCATGTCCTCGTTGACGTAGACATCTTCGCCAACTTCGGAAACGTGCATTTCCGAGTTCCCTCTGGAATGCATTGCCGGTGCGCCTTCGTGAGCGGAGTCAACGAATCGCGAACCATTCTCAGCGGTGGTATTTTTTCCGCCGCCCTTACCTTCGTTTCGGCCTCCGAGCAACTGCATGCGATCTACGATGACATACAGCTTGCTTCTCTTTTGGCCATCTTTTTCCCAAGTGTCTTGTTTAAGTCGACCTTCGACGAAGATCGGCGACCCCTTGCCCAGGTACTCGCTGACCACCTCGGCTGTCCGCCCGAAAAACGTAACTTCGACAAAGGACGTTTCGTCGATCCACTCACCGCTGGCATTTTTCCGACGATCATTGACCGCGATTGCGTTTTGGCAAATAGCCATACGGCTACTCGTATACCGCAATTCGATATCTCGAACCAGATTTCCCAGCAGTATCACACGATTGTAGCTAGCCATGATGAGCCTCTATACTGTTGATCTTGGGGGGCGATCGTTACTCGTCGTCCACTTCGATTTCTTCTTCGTCGTCAGCTCCGACGCCAACGGCAACTTTCTCAAGCACATCGATAGGTATAACAACTTTCTCTTGTGCGTGGGCCACCAGCGCATCGATCAATCGAGGATCGATTCGGGTGAACATGAATCGGAGCAAGCATTCGGTTAGCTGGCAACTGCGATTCAGCTCCTTGAGCTTGTCGGTAGGGAGCTTGAAGTAGATCAGCCAATAAGTCCCTTTTTGGTGTCCCTTGATCTGGTAAGCCAATCGTTGTTCGGCCCAGAGTCGGCTGACAAGGATTTCTCCGCCCGCCTCAGTAACCAGATTCTGTACTGCGCTGGCAACACCACCTGGATCGCGTGCATAATGATTGCTGTCAATGAGGAACAAGCACTCGTAGATTCCGGTAACCAACTTTTGAACTCCTGGAAACTGACCCAATTGTTTTTGAATGAACTTTAATGTGTTGAACTGTTATGTTGCATGCGTGTCTTGCACGCTTAGTTGGTTTTTGGTTTTGAGTCCCGATTGAACGCATTCATCGAAACATCAATTCCATCAATTAACCAGCTTTCCGTCGCTTGGGCGGCTCGTTGGAGGCCATCCTCTACAATCGCCATCTCGGCAGCAGAAAATTTGCTCAACACATAATCGACGGTATCCCAATGTTCCGGTGTCGGATCGATTCCGATCCGCAAACGAGGTACATCGAGAGTACCCAACGATTGAATAATGTCGTTGAGCCCCTTTTGGCCACCACTTGATCCTGACTTGCGAATTCTGAGTTTACCAAGTGGCAAACTCAAATCATCGCAAATCACCAAAATATTTTCGATTTCAATTTTGTAGAATCGCGCAAACTGCGAAACGCATCGTCCGCTGCAATTCATAAATGTCATAGGCCAAAGTAGAACAACGTCGCGTTGTCCGATTCGGACCTTGGTAAACTGCCCCTCAAACTTTGCTTGCAAACGGGGAGCCCCCAATTTTGCGTGCAGAATGTTCAAGCAATCAAATCCAATGTTGTGACGGGTCCGTTCGTATTTGGCCCCGGGGTTCCCAAGTCCGACCACCATCGCGAATCCTGCGTTGGTGTCCCGACCGACAACTGAACCCAATTTGGTCATTACGCTCCTGCTTCAGCCGGTTTCTCTTTTCGAATTAACTCAGGCTCGGCATGGGAAGCAACTGCATCGGTCGCCGCGTCGCTGGCCGCAACCGCGACTTGTGCAATGACGATCGCTCCTGGCGTCACCGCCTTGGCTCCCTCAGGCAACTTTAATTCGTTGACGTGAATGGCTTGTCCAAGCTGTAGCGAACCGATTTCACAAACCAAATACTCCGGAATCATCGCGGCTGGACAGCGGATCACGATCTCGTGCGTTACGAAACGGAGCTGACCTGCAGCGGACAATGCGCCTGGCGCTTCACCGTGCAAATGGATTGGAATAGTCACTTCCACGTCCTCGGTCTGGGAAACTCGGGCTAAATCGATGTGAATTACCCGATCCCCCATGTTGCTCCATTGGACCGATCGCAACAATGCCGTATCGACGACATCGCCGGTCAGTGAAACCAGCTTGGTGCCGTGCTTAATCAAATTGTTGACAGATTCGAGCGATACGGTCAGGCAAACATTTTCTTGGCCGTGGCCATACAAAATTGCTGGGATTTGGCCTTTTTGGCGAATCTTTATCATGGCACGTGAGCCTAGCACCTCGCGTTTTGCCACTTCAATCGTCTCAATCATTGCTGCTGCGTTCCGCTGCTCTAATATCCAGAGTTAACAAGCCGAAAACGGCTCTTTCAGTTTATGGGGAAGCCCAGGAGTATGACGAATTTGGGCTCGGATGCAAGTGCAAATGTACTTGCCGATTCAGCCCGGAAGTCTATGCTTTGCTGATGGCCAAAAAAACAGCTCAGTTTGACTATATTGAACCCGTCGGTGCTCGAGTCTTGGTGCGAAAGGATGAACCAAAACGAGAGACTAAGGGTGGAATTGCTCTGCCCGATGCCGCCGAAATCCCAACGATTACCGGTCGAATTGTGACTATCAGTCGCCAGGTCGAACATGACACCGATGTTCCGCTCCGACAATATGACAAGATCCTTTTCCATCCGAAAAACGCGATCCCCGTTGATTTCGAGCCGGACAATCAATTGTATGTCGTCCCGGTCGAAGACGTGGTGGCGGTTTTTCGTCTCAAGCCGCCCGAAACCGACAAAGATTAACGCACAATCCGGAAATGGCGGTATGTACTCACCCCTCCCATCGTTTACCGCTCAGCGTAACGGCCCTTCGGCCTCACACTGCATTGCCACCCTCCGCGCGGCCACCCTCCGCGCGGCCATCGTGTGGATGGCCAGCCTTTCCCTTTGTGCACTCTCGGCATCCGGTCGGGCTCTGGGCCAGACTCCGAAGTCGAACGAGCAAGACGTCACCCAGCAGCCTGGGGACGATACAAATTCCCGAGGGTTAGTCCGAGCGACCTACCAGGACAAAAAGGAACTGCGCGTCGTGAGTGGCGAGCTGGTTGCGACCGACAAAAATTTAGGCCACCTCATCCTGGACGCCGACGGGCATCTGACCGCGATTCCGCCAAACGACCTGAAACGCATCGAGGATGTGCCCGGGGTTTTGAGCCCCGTCACACCCAAAGAAATTGCCGCCAAAGTGCTCCAATTGATGCCCGCCAGGTCGAAGTCGATCGTCACAGACCACTTCGTCGTTTGCTACAACACGTCCGATGTCTATGCGCGCTGGAACTCAAGTCTCTACGAGCGGCTCTACAAAGGCTTCTTTCGATTCTGGAAGGAAAAGGGAGTCGAGTTGACTCCACCGCGGTTCCCACTAGTGGCCGTTGTCTTCGAGACAAAGCAAGATTACGTCCGCTACGCCAGCAACGAATTCGAGGGGGCAGAAAACACGATTGGCTATTACCATCAATCCACCAATCGATTGGCGTCTTATGATTTGACCGGCATCGAAGGCATGCTGCAACCAGGAGCTCCTGTTCTCCGGGATGAACTGATCAACCAAATTCTCATGCAACCGCAAGCCGAACGAACTGTTGCGACCATCGTTCATGAAGCCTGCCACCAAATCTCGTTCAACTGCGGGTTGCAAGTGCGGCTTGGCGATAACCCGCTTTGGCTTTCCGAAGGATTGGCCACCTTTTTCGAATCGCCCGATGGGTCCAACCCCAACGGCTGGGGCGGCACGGGCAAAGTCAACAAACACAACCTGGTCAACCTAGCCAAGTATCTTCCGGTCCGACCTGTCGACTCGCTTCAGCGATTGCTGATGGAAGACCATCGATTGCGATCGGGCGAAACGTCCGCGTCCGCCTATGCGGAAGCTTGGGGACTGACTTACTATTTACTCAAAAGCAAACCCAAGCAATTCGTGACGTATCTGAATAACATCCGCGAGAAGCCCCCGGGGAATCAATCGGACTCGAAAGCACGAATCGAATTGTTCCAAAAGTGTTTTGGCGACGACCTTGCGAAGTTCGACAAGGACTTTATTCGTTTTATGCAAAAGGTACGCTGAACCACGTCCACAAAAAGACCCAACCCATGTTTAAGAACCTGACCAATCTCGCCAGCGCCATGCGCAATGTCACTCAGTTGGGCCCGCAACTCAAAGCCATCAACGCCAAGCTCGAAGCAGCTCGCGTTTTCGGCAGCGCAGTTTCCGCTGGCCATTCAGTGAATGTTGAGATGAGCGGGATGGGAATCGTTCGCCTGGTGAGCGTCTCGGACGGATTGCTCTCTTCCGAAAACAAATCGTTGCTCGAACAACTCACCATGGACTCGATGAACCAAGCTATCCGGTCTGCCAAAGAGATGCATGTCAAGGCATTCAAGGAACTCACGGGCGGAGTCGATCTGATCCCCGGCCTCAACGAGATGATCGAGAACATGGCCAAGTAGGTTGATTGAGGGTTGAGAGTTGAGTTCCGAGAGTTGATCCAATCGGAAGAACAATACGAGGAGGTAGAAAAAATGGTGACCGTCTACGAACAGAAGGGAATCGAGAAAGGGAATATCATCCGGCAAACAAAATACTTTGATTAAGCAACTTTCGACGAAATTTGGTGCCATTCCGGAGGGCATGGAACATGCTATCCGATCGATCGATTCCAGCGATCGCTTGGACGATTTGTTGTTAGCGGTTCTCGATGCTGAATCTCTAGATGGGTTTTTGGGTTGATCGAGTTTGTTCCGTTGCAAGCAGTCAAGAATTCCATGGTAGATCGTTTTCGATTCCAACCCATTCGACGGCTCCACCGCAAATACGCTAAATTGCGCGCGTTTGCAACGAGCGGTGTCCTTGGAATGAGCATCACCGTTGCTCTCGTTGCGTCGACCTTGGGTGTTGCGCAGGAGCCTACAGGGGCATCGAAAGCCTTCACCAGCCAAGATCCAATAGTACTCCAGTCGCTACGGCTCATCCAATCAGGAGACTTCTTGTCTGCATCGCGATTGCTTGATCAAGACGACGCAACAAGGTCGCAGGAATCAAGAAAAGCAGCTTCGGAACTGGCTGAGATCATGCGCCGAATTCGTTTTGAGTATTCGCTGCGACCGACCGAGCTGTTACTCAAGGTGAAGAAGTTTGTCCCAGATGCCACGCTGGAGGATGCGACGGCATGGGCAGAGGAGAGCCGATCGCGACATCGCAGCATCGACGGACAAACGTTTTACTTTCGAAGAGAACCGCAAAACATATTCTTGTTCAGCAAGGAAGCGATCCGGCGCCGCGCTCTGGCGGGCAACGCCCCGCCGCTCCCCGCTTGGCGATTAACCGACCATTTGGCCAATGTGATCGCACAAGCAGCCAACAACCAATCGCCCGAAGTGCTTCCAGTCAAACATCGGTTCACGCACACGATTACATTACGTGCCAATCACCCAAAAATCAAACAAGGGTCGACGGTTCGTGTTTGGATGCCCTATCCGCAAGAGTATCGCCAACAAAAAGACGTAAGACTTGTTGCGGCTTCGCCCCAACCCAAAGTGATTGCACCCAATGGCGTTGATGGCAATCCTGTTTCAGGTGGTGCTCAACGCACCATCTACTTCGAACAAGCTGTAGATGATCCGACCAAACCCCTCGTATTTAAGGAGGTCGTTGAGTATCAGTCGTTTGCGTACTGTCCAAAACTCGAACAGTCTCAAGTCCAACCATTACCAAGAGAGTGGGGAGATGCTTACCTGGTCGAGCGTCCTCCTCACATTGTATTTGTGCCCGAGATCCGCAAAGAAGTGGAGTCCATCATTGGCGATGAGACCAATCCCTTGTTGAGGGCGCAAAAGATCTTTCGGTGGGTGAGTACTAATATTCCTTGGAATGCCGAAGACGAGTATTGTATTATCCCGTCCTTTGCGGTGAAAGGATTCTCGTCGCGATGTGGGGATTGCGGGATTCAGAACACTCTGTTTATCACCATGTGTCGCATCGCCGGGATTCCAGCACGCTGGCAAAGTGGCTTCGAAACCAAACCGGGCGAAGAATGGGGAATGCACGATTGGGCTGAGATCTACATTGCTCCATGGGGTTGGTTGCCCGCTGACGCTTCGTATGGAATTCAACAATCGGACGACCGCCAGATTGCCGATTTTTTTTGTGGACACCAAGATAGCTATCGATTGATTGTGAACCTAGATTGGGGACGCGAGCTTTTCCCGCCCAAGCAATCGCTTCGCTCCGAGCCAGCCGACTTTCAGCGCGGAGAGGTCGAAGTCGACGGACTAAATCTCTACTATGACGAGTGGACGTCCAAATCCGAAGTCGAACGGTAATACCGTCGACAGGGGTGACCGTAAAACTATCTCTCGTGGCACCAGCGTCCCGCGCGCCTCGGAATCGTACGTAACGGCGATATTCCCGCGCCATCCGATGCGATGCCTGACAATCAAGTTGACCTTGCAGGGATTCACGGTTGCGGTTGCGGATGAATAATTTGAACCAGCACGCGGAGATCGACAGGAAGATTTTTCGACAGGAAAATAAAGAAGAACTGCGATCTTCGAAGCTTTGCTGATGCTAATTTTCCTGTCGTCCAATATTCCTGTCGTGCTGTGCAATGCCGGTCACCAGGGTTCTTGTCGGGTAACATACCCACACGGGTATTCACCATGTATGACTTGGAGTTGTCCCCTTGAATTGAGGTGATCACATGCACTTCCGTTTTCACTTAGTTTTTGCTTTAGTGCTGGTCATCACCCATCTCGGATTGGTTGCCCAATCGCAAGATGAGCCTGATAAGGCCCAGCGAGTCCTTGAGAATCAAGTTGACCTCGCAAGGTTTCACGGTTGGCAAGCGGCTTTGTTCGTTTTGCCTTCACTTGAAGCTGTGGACGCTGCGCAGTTCCCAGGAATTGTTGCTTTCGCCGCAGACATAAGGAAATTTGAAAAAGCACGTGATCGTACTTTCCCGCCAAATAAGTGGCCAGTGGAGGACTCGGATTCACTCCTTCTGAGAAACCCAAATCTTTGGCGAGCCATCTACGAAGTGACGCCGGGAGATTCCTCTATCACCGTCGCGCATATTGGGATGCTTTGTGCATTCGGGGACTTGGACGAAGCATACAACTTGCTCGCTTTGACTCGGTTAGATCATTCCATCCCCAAGGATCAGGGTCAACGACTATTCCAAATGATATTTTCAATCACATCCGTCAAGCGAAATGCTAGTGGCTTTATTAAGGCTGGCAACGAATACTACGATCGCAAATTGTACGACGAAGCGGTTGCTGAATACCAAAAGGTCTTGATGGTATGGCCCAGCTGCTCGCCGGCAAACTATGAACTTGAGCAAACCTTACGCCGTCGTGATCATAAAGATCACGGAAAATTTATTCTTAGCCGACGCGCTAATCCCATCCAGAAGGAGTCCTATCAAGGAACTCTTTCGAACGAGCAGGTGAAACAATGGCAAAACATGTTCCGGCTCGTCGAAAAATGGAATCGAGACATTCTCAAGGGCAAGTCCGCAACCTCTGAGTTATTACTTCATTTTGCGAATCAATTCCAAGAGGCTGCGATCCTCGAACGCCGCTTGCACGAATTGGCACTCTTTTCTGGCCAAATGGTCATTGCACGCAAGGGTAATTACGACCCAACCGACGAAGCCTTTATCGGTCGAAGCTTGAAAGAGCTACTCCCAGAATCCGAAGTTCAAGCGATTGTATCTCTGCTATCGAAGCCCGCTGACAAACGCATCACCATCTCGCCAAGGGTCGGTGTAAGCGATAAGCAGTAAGGTGTAAGTGCGAGGCCCTCAACCCTCAACCCCCTCAACCCTCAACCAAAGTGCGATAAGAACCTCTCCGAGAATGGTAAGGCTTATGCAAACCACATTGAAAAATATAAGCATACTGGTGCAGATAGGCGAAGAAACGATACGGACGTAGTAGCCCATCGAGAAGCAAACCGACAGAACGATCGCCGAAAACTCGTCAAAACAAACGTCGTGAAGAACCAGATCGAAGACGCATCTTGCCGTTCACTTCGACTTGCGATCGCTCTCTCACTTGCATCCGGTGGTTCGTAAGGATTAGATGACACCATATTTCAACTCTCAACCTGTTGTCGTGCAATAGACAAAGACCCTATGTAGATTCATAATCGCTGACTTCGGTTCGCAAAGGGGTCATTGAGTAATGCAAATTGTACCCACCAGTGCGCAATTCTGCACGCATGTGGCGGTTTTGCTCCGCAAAACCGGTCGAGCGGTTTGGAACGCTAGACTCAACGCCACTCTGCGCTGTAGTATTAGTTAGCTTGCAGATTGCCCGAAAAGGACAGGAGTGAGGCAAGGCCATGAATGATATCGTTTTCGCAAGAGGTGAGAACTTACCTCGTCGATCGTTTTTGCGTCTCGCATCGGCGGGACTTTCCGCTGCTTGTATGCATCCTAGCGTTATTGCTAGTCAGCCGAATGCACCGACTCGATTCCAAATCGCCTGCATGACGCTCCCCTACAACCAGTTCCCGCTGAAGAGAGCCCTTCAGGGAATTAAGTCCGCTGGCTTTAACTATGTCGCCTGGGGTACAACCCATCGCGAATCCGATTCAGAAAAGAACGTTCCGGTCATGCCCGCAGATGGAACGACCGATCAAGCCAAGTCGTTAGCCAATCGATGTCGCGATATGGGGCTCGAGCCCTCCATGATGTTTTCCATGGTATACCCCGAACACGCAGATGGACCGAAGGTCCTCACGCAGCGACTCAAACAAGCCGGTGCAGCCGGTATTCCCCAGGTGCTCACATTTGGACACACTCAGGGCGGCAACCGCAAATTATGGGTCGAACGCTTGAAACAACTGGGACCCATCGCCCGCGATCTCGGTGTGCTGTTGGTAGTCAAGCAACACGGCGGCGAAACGGGGACCGGGGCTGCCTGTGCTGAGATCACTCGCGAAGTAAACGACGCAGGCGTCAAGGTCAACTACGATGCTGGCAACGTCATGGACTATCTCAACGTGGACCCAATCCCGGATATTTTGAAATGCGCCGACGAAGTTCGTAGCTTATGCATGAAGGACCATCGCAACTGGCCCAAAGACGAAGATTGCGCGCCCGGATTGGGAGAA
This sequence comes from Pirellula sp., assembly GCA_040080875.1. Taxonomy (GTDB): domain Bacteria; phylum Planctomycetota; class Planctomycetia; order Pirellulales; family Pirellulaceae; genus JBKCUI01. The sequence continues at coordinate 1,793 of JBEBHM010000157.1, read as the reverse complement.
ATCGATCATTATCGGTTGATGGATGCGGTCGCTTTCACGGGTCTAACGATGCCGCTGTGTCTGGAGAACATCTCGTCCCCCCTATTACCCAAGCCAACGGCTCCGGAGCAAATCGATCAGCAAGCGCGTTGGGCGCGATTGTTCCTGGAGACTGTCCTCGGCGGACTTCACAGCCCAACAAGATTTGGGGTCAAATAGACCTACAGTAAATAATTTCGCTTAGACGACCTGTTTGCGCATTCGAACGGCGGCGAAGATCGTTACCACGATGGCCATCGCCCAAAGGGCCAACATGTGTTCCCACAGCATCGACATGCTGGTTCCTCGCAGGATGATGCCTCGGGCGGCATCGATGAGCCAAGTGGTCGGTATGAAACTGGACAAGAACCGAAAAACGGGAGGCATCGAATCAAGCGGGAATACGTACCCGGACAGAAAAATCGACGGAATGATGGTTCCCATTGCCATTTGGCCCGCAGCGTCTTTCGTGTCGGCTTTGGTGGATATCAACAACCCAAACGCCAGCATGGTTAGCGTGAACGGAATCAGCAAAGCGAAGAGCAGTATGATGTAACCCCGAATCGGTACTTGGAATACGATCCGCATCACCAACAATATCAAGAAAAACTCGATGACCGTCTGCACCACATACGGAACCATCTTGCCCAAGATGACTTCCGAACGACGGACGGGGGTCATGTAAAACTGTTCCAGTGTTCCAGATTCCTTCTCGCGGACGATCGCGTTGGCAGACAAAACAGTTGCCATCATTTGGCACATAACCACCATCAGGCCAGGCAAGAAAAAATAGGATGACTTCGTGTCCGGATTAAACAACACGCGAGGACGTGCCTCCACGGCCAACTGGCCGGTTCGCAACACGCGCTCAAGCGACGCTCTCAGCGCCAAGGCACCACCGACATTGATCGCTTCGGCGGCAATGCTCGATACCGTTCCATCCACCATGACCGAAAATGGAGACGACTGGTTGGATTCCAATTTACGAGAGAAATCCTCGGGAATGATGATGGCCACTTGAGCACGTCCGGCCACAATGGCTTGGCTCGCATCTTGTTCCGATTGATGCCGTTCCACGACTTGGAAATCGCCCGAGTTCTCGAACTGTTCGATCAATCGGCGGCTCTCTTGCGTGTTGCAGAAATCGACGACCACTGTCCGCATGTCGCGAATATTGGTATTGATTGCAAACCCCAAGAAGAACATCTCGACAATGGGCAGAAACAACGTAAAGAAAAGGGTCTGCGGATCACGCAGGATGTGCAACATCTCTTTGTAGGCGATGAATCGGATGCGTTGCAGTGCGGCGAGATTCATTTTTTTTCCACCTTGTTTGATTGTTGGCGTGCCAAGGTGACAAATACATCCTCGAGATTGGGTTCGGCTGGTCGAAGAACGAGACCTTTCTCCTCGAGGTCCTGCAAGCAAACTTGATCGTCAATCAACGCATGCACGGCTTCGCCAAAGATGGTCGCTTCGTGAACACCACGTCGCTTCCGGAGATCCGACAACACGTCCGAGATGACTCCCCCCACAATCTCCCATCGGTGTGTGTTGGGTGGTGTTATCGATGGCAGCTCCTTGAGTTCCTGTGGCGTTCCCAGCGCCAAGAGCTTGGACAAATAAAGATAGCCGACTCGCCCACATCGTTCGGCTTCGTCCATGTAATGCGTCGTCACAAACAACGTGATCCCTTTGGCCGCCAACTGAAACAACAAGTCCCACAGTTCGCGCCGGGCCACTGGGTCGACACCCGCCGTGGGCTCGTCTAGGAA
>JBEBHM010000837.1:0-3586 GCA_040080875.1 Pirellula sp. | reverse complement strand
GTCATTGCCAATTCGATCAACTCGCTTTGTCGTCCGGAAACACCCAAAACGGTTGCATTTAAATTCTTGAACATTCAACAATTCTCCAAATAAAACATACGTGACTCGTCCCTTCATCGGGGATGATCCGTCACGCAAAACATTTCTACTCAAGGGCTTAGGCATTTTGAACGGGCCGTTGCGATGCGCCCCCTGAAAGCCCAATTTGCGAAAACACCCCAAGTGCTGAGGGTCACGCTTGCAAGGCTCAGAGTATCGCAGAAAAACCAAGACCTTCCAAGTCGAAACGCACGACTGGTTTCCCACCTACGTTTTGCCACCCACTCGGAAACGTTAAAATCCAACTTTTCGATTGACGACACCACTACTTTACCGGTACCCTTTCGCAACTCGAATTGATCTGTCTACCTAGTTGCAATCGCCGTATTGCAGGTAACAAATCACATTCGCCGAAATTCGCAGCCCTCAAAAAGCTGAAGATCGCCGAAAAAAAAGCCATTCCTACCAAGGATCGGTACATTTCGGGTTCTGTGCGCGAAACGATTTGCCAGTCGATCGTTGCATTGCTGGGGTTGCACACTGCTATAGGAGAATTTATGGCCAACGAACTAGTACAGAAACTTATCGAAGCCGGGGCTCACTTTGGACACCGCGTCAGCCGCTGGAATCCCAAAATGGAGCCGTACATCTACGGCCGCAAGAATCTAATCCACATCATCGATATTCGCGAAACGCTTCGCGGTATGTTGCGAGCCAAAAAATACCTCAACCAAGTTGCCAACGGTGGTTCGCTGATCTTGTTTGTGGGGACCAAACGCCAAGCATCCGAAGTCATTCAACGCGAAGCAACCCGTTGTGGAATGCCGTTCGTCAGCGAGCGGTGGTTGGGTGGAGCTCTGACCAATTTCCGGACGGTTCGCGATCGAATGGTCCGTCTGGAAGAGCTTGAGCTGATCATGAACAGCGAGCGAATCAATCAGTATTCCAAAAAAATGCAGTCCTCTCTCAACCGAGAGTATCGCAAGATTTATCGGAACCTGAACGGCTTGCGCATGCTGAATCGCCTGCCAGAGTGCCTGGTCATCGTGGATCCCAAGAAGGAAAAGAATGCAGTTCGCGAAGCGAAATGCCTTGGCATTACCACCGTTGCATTGATCGATACGGACTGCGATCCCAGCCAAATCGACTTGCCAATTCCTGGTAACGACGACGGGATTCGATCGATCGACTTGATCATGAAACAATTGTCGGATGCGATCTTGGCAGGTAAAGCGGAAAATCCGGAGCTTCAGAAAACTCTCGGTACTCAGCCAGATCCAACCAACGAAATGGTCGCGAAAGCCGAAGCCATGGCCTAATCGGCATGGCAACTTTGTGAGTGCGACCGACTGTGTCCGTACTACGAAGTATTAAGGCTTGCACGCGAGTTTGATTCGAATGTGATTCGAACCAACTTTTTGGTTCGAATGTCCAGTACGTTTGTCAACAGTTATCGATTGTCTATTTGAATCAGGGAGAGTTTGAGAAATGGCAGAAATCTCTGCTGCGGCTGTCAAGGCTTTGCGAGAAAGAACTGGTTTGCCTTTAATGGATTGCAAGGCTGCTCTTACGGAAGCAGGTGGAGACGAGAGCAAAGCAATTTCGATTCTCCGCGAAAAGGGTATCAAGCTAGGCGAGAAGCGTTCCGACCGCGAAACCGCGTTCGGGCGATTTGGACTCCACGCCGGAAGCAACAAAACCGCTGGCGCCATGGTTGAATTGAAATGCGAAAGCGCCCCGGTTGCGGGCAACGCCGAGTTTATTCAATTGGCTGACGATTTGGCCACAGCGCTAGCTAAAAGCAATGCTAAAACCGTCGAGGAATTGCTCAAGCAGCCTTCGCCGAGCAAACCCGGCGTCACCGTCGGAGAGCAACGCGACGAACTGTTTAATCGCATCCGCGAGAAGTTCGAAATTGGTCGGATGATCCGTTTGGATGGTCCGAGTGGTGGTTATTCGCACAATGCCACCACGGTGGCAGGGGTATTGGTATCGCTCAACGGTACCAATGATGTCGCAGCACGCGACATTGCGATGCATATTGCGGCCATGCGCCCGGCAGCTCTTTCGGCCAGCGAACTCGACCCCGACGTTGTAGCCAGCGAGCGCAAAGTTCTACGCGAACTTGCTCTCAAAGAGGGAAAACCCGAAGCCATTGTCGACAAAATGGTCGAAGGCCGACTTAAGCAGTTCTTCGCCGAACGCGTGCTCCTTGAACAGCCATTCGTCAAAGACGACAAGCAATCCGTCGGACAATACGCCAAGAGCAACGGATTGGAAATCAACAAGTTTGTTCATTTTGTGCTGGGTGAGACGTCGGCCTAGGCTGCCGCACACCTGTACCTCGCGCCAAGAATCGGGTCAAACCTGCAAATTTTGCCCACCGTGCACTCGCTTGGTGGGCTTTTTCGTGCGCGAATTGAATTTGGGTGCCTTTAGGTGGCGAACCCTTACGGTTACACTGTTGCCGTTCGAGGTTAACATAGGTACTGGTATCATCGTTGGGTTCGGTCTGTAATAGGCTTCTATGGTTTGGCAACGAGTTTGCATCATTGGTGTTGGTTTGCTGGGCGGGTCGATCGGGCTTGCCCTCAGACGCAAGCGGTTGGCCAAACAAGTTGTCGGCGTGGGACGAACCGTTTCAAAATTGCAAACGGCATTGAGCCGTGGCGCGATCGACGAAGCCACCGACGATATATTGGTCGGTGCCACCAACGCAGATCTTGTGATCGCTTGCACCCCAGTCCAATCCATCGTGGATTCGTTGTGCGTTGCCGCTAATGTGGCGCAGCCCAACGCGATCCTCACCGATGTGGGGAGCACCAAGCAGAGCATCGCGAGGGCAGCTACAGGGAGACTTTCCCCAGACCAATTCGTAGGAAGCCATCCGATTGCCGGTGGGCATCATAGCGGCGTTGAGCACGCCGTTGGCACCTTGCTCGATGGAGCATTGGTCGTCATTACTCCCTCTGAGGAAACGTCGGCCGTTCTGGTCCAGCGCATGGTTGATTTTTGGGAAGCGATGGGATCGAGGACTTGCTGCCTCTCTCCTAGAGACCATGACGAGGCCCTCGCGATCGCAAGCCACTTGCCGCACATGGTTTCGTCGGCGCTAGCTGCCTCGACTCCCAACGAAATCCTCCAGTTTGTCGGCAAGGGCTGGATGGACTCCACCCGCATTGCGGCAAGCAATACGCAATTGTGGCGACAGATATTGGAAGAAAACCATGCGCCTGCCTTACAGGCGATGAAGAACTTTGCCACAATTTGCGAGACTTGGGTCGAAGCACTTGAGAATGCTGATTTTGACCGAATCGAAGAATTACTCAAAGCGGGAAAAGCAACACGTGAGGCTGTGGCAAGTAGAAATTTATCCGGCTGACGGCCAACCGGACGCTCTCGGTCATTCCGCAATGACGTCAGCACATGAGCTTGGAATCGCTAACAACTTATCGATTCATGCAGCCTATGGATTTTTGATTCAGGGCAGCCTCGACGAAAACCAAGCTGGCAAGATCGCAAATGAACTGCTTGCGGACCCCATTGC
>JBEBHM010000836.1:0-3606 GCA_040080875.1 Pirellula sp. | reverse complement strand
GAACGGATAGGGACTGGTGCGAGAATGCGATGCGTGCTAGGCAATCAGGGAGGGACCGGTCAGCCTCCGTTGCTTACGAAACTGGTAAGGATACGGCAATTGGAATGTGAGAGTAAGAAGTTTGAGGATGCGGGAAGGGTGGCGACGCGCGAAGGTTGATCTTTGGGTAGCGTCAAAGATCTTGTAGCATCAGGATCTTTGACAAGATCCACTACGCCCTCTCCCAGCGTTGAAAATACGCGTGGTCTCGATTCGGAGAATCGAGCGACGGACTCCGCTCGCTGGAAATCATTCTGGCGGCGCACGCCAAAATCCTGTACATGAGTTTATCTCGAAAAAAGTCGAAGAAAAACCATGCATTCCAAAATCAATTCAATAAAAAGCTTGGCAGATTCCCTGTGCGTGTCTTGCTCCGCAAAACAAAGCGACCAAAACCGCTGGATCAGTTGGCGAAATCCGACGCAAACTCAACGCAGCTATTTTTTTTGGCTCTGGTCAACCATCCTTGCATTCGGGCTCCTCAGCGTCGCTGGGAACACCTACGCTCAGGAGCAAAGCGAAAGTTTGCTCAGCCGAGCCCTTAAGAATCGCCAGAATTCCAACGTGCAATCGGCAGTCGCCGAAAACATTCAACAAACATTAGGCGCAAACACCGACCGTGCTGCCAGCCAGGAACTTGCAAACAAAGTTTTGGGCGGCCCCGATGCTTGGCTGAGCCCCAAAGGACTTTCAAGCTCGCTTCAAATTCTACTGTTGTTGACGGTCCTCAGTCTCGCACCTGCCGTACTCTTGATGACCACTTGTTACGTGCGTGTCATCGTCGTCTTTGGTTTGCTCAAACAAGCCCTAGGTGCTCAGCAATTACCGCCAAGTCAAGTGATCACGTCGATCTCGCTCTTCATCACGCTCTTTGTCATGAGTCCGGTTTGGACTCAAGTTTACAACAATGCGATCGAACCTTACACCAAAGAAGGTAGCCAGATGACCGCCGCCGAAGCGTGGGAGCAGGGCGTTACGCCGGTCCGCGATTTCATGGCTAAGCAGATCTCTGTCGCGGACAACGAAGAAGACGTTTTGCTCTTTTATAGTCGGTACGCCCCAGGAAGCCCTGAGCCAAAGAACTTCGACGATGTCCCCATCCAAGTCCTGTTGCCAGCATATATGCTGAGCGAATTAAAGACGGCCTTCCTGATGGGATTCAAGATCTACTTGCCTTTTCTAATTCTCGACATCGTCATCGCTTCCGTTACGGTTTCGATGGGGATGATGATGCTGCCCCCCGCCATGATCTCGATGCCATTCAAACTCTTGCTGTTTGTTCTCGTCGATGGTTGGCGACTGGTCGTTGAGATGTTGCTCGAAAGTTTCGGAACCTATGCCGGATAGACCGATTTCTCGCTGACTCCCGTTCCGATTACCAGAAAACAAAGAGGCACACACGATGACACCCAATGAAGCCATCGATCTAGTTCGCGACGCAATTCTTATGTCGCTCATCGTCGGCGCTCCCTTGCTGGTGATCGGCATGATGGTTGGACTGGCCATTGGCCTAATTCAAGCACTTACACAAATCCAGGATCAAACCGTTAGCACTGTTCCCAAATTGGTTGCCATGACGATCGCGATCATTGTTTGCTTGCCTTGGTTGACCGATCGCATGATGGAGTACTCGCGGAATTTGTACCACCAGCTCCCACCGCAGATGTCGGATCGATAGATGAACGCCGGGGACGCAATCTCTTCGATGCTGTATGGCCCAATGTGGACTTACCTATGCGTCTTGAGTCGAACGGGACCGTTGCTGGCAATGATGCCCCCCATTCAAGGCTCATCGATTCCCAACCGCGTCAAAGTCTTACTGGCGCTCATGATCGCTTTGGTGGTCACACCCTTGGTCTTGCACAGTTCCACGTCGCTACCTCCGCATTTAGCAGGCATCGCAATTGGGCTCGCCAAGGAACTGATGCTGGGAGTCCTCTTTGGAACAGCGGTCATGTTGATCATCACAAGTCTCCAGATCGGCGGGCAAGTGATCAGTTCGCTGGCCAGCATGGATGTCGCTCAAGCGGCAGATCCAACCACTCAAGAGACAGTGACCGTAGTAAGCCAACTTTTTTCGTGGGTCGCCATGGCATTGTTCCTTATTCTCGGTGGGCATCGCGCAGTCCTTGGAGCGTGCTTGGATAGTTTCGAAGTCTATCCGGCAGGAGGTGTCTTGGCCGAAGAGCATTGGCTAATGCACCTGCACGAGATACTAAAACACAGCGTCTCGATAGGCATGCGAGCCGCCGCGCCCCCCGCCATCGCCTTGCTGCTCGCCAATTTCGTAACGGCACTGGTTGGGCGAACCCTGCCGCAACTCAACATCATGGCCGTTGGCTTCAGCCTCAATGTAACCATCATGATTCTGGTTTTGATCATGTCGATGTCGAGCATCGGCTGGGTCTTTCAAAACGAGTTGGTCGAGTGGGTCGAGATGACGACTCACCTGTTCTCTCCAGCCGAGAGAGCAACGAGGTGATGCATGGCGGATAGCAGTGGTGACAAGAAACATGAGCCGACGGACTACCGCCGGCAAAAAGCCCGCGAGGAAGGAAACGTTGCCCGCAGCCAAGACCTCTCTTCGGCAGTCCTGCTATTGGCCGGAGTCCTGTTGCTCGATTTCACCGGCTCCATGATGTTTCGCATGATGATGGATCTCGTCAGCGAAGAATTGAAGAGCCCCATGGATTGGAAAGTCGACGCCGCGAATAGCGTGGTGCAGTTCGTTCGACTCGTTTCCAAAGGGAGCTTGGCTTTGTTGCCGCTCATGGGTGGCGTACTCGTCACTTCGTTGGTCGTCCATTATGCGCAGGTCGGGCCGCTTTGGTTGCCTGACAAATTGGCCTTCGATTTTTCGCGAATCAACCCCATTCAAGGATTCCAGCGCCTCTTCACCCTCGTCAACGTCTCGCGCCTTGGATTCGGACTGATCAAAATCGGATTGGTCACTGGCATTCTACTGATGGGCGTCTGGTCGCGTTGGGGCGCTGTTCTTTCGTTGGGATCGGCAAGCGTAGAATTTGTAGGCGGCTTTGTTTGGACCACCATGATCGAGCTTTGTCGCAACGTGGCCGCCGCGCTCGTCGTCCTTTCGGTGATCGACTATGGCTTTCAACGGTGGAAGTACGAACAAGATCTCATGATGACCGACGAAGAGATGCGCGAAGAAATGAAGATGATGCAGGGTGACCCGCAAATCAAATCACGACGAAGGAAAGTCCAACGCGAATTGGCGGCACAACGCTTGCACGCGGATGTCCCAAAGGCCGATGTCGTCGTGACCAACCCTACCGAGTTGGCCATCGCACTGCGGTACGACCCATTGACGATGAAAGCTCCCATCGTCGTGGCCAAAGGGGCTGCTTTGGTCGCAGCTCGCATTCGAAAGGTAGCATTGGAACATGGGATACCGATCATCGAACGCAAACCGCTCGCCCAAGCGTTGTTTAAGCAAGTCGACATCGGCCAACCCATCCCTGTCACCGAATACGCCGCCGTAGCCGAAGTGCTCAAGTACGTCTATCAAGTCCAAGGCCGATCCATCTCCGACCTGACCCAAGCGCT
>JBEBHM010000835.1:0-3613 GCA_040080875.1 Pirellula sp. | reverse complement strand
CCCCTTTGTCCGATAATCCAAATATTTGATTACCAAATAAGGTAATACCCCCGTAGCCATAGGGCGCAAAATTGTTCGTCCAATTGTCGGTGTTGATATACCAGTAACCAGCGAAAATAACGAACAACACCACCGCAACTTTGATGGCTACCATGATTCCATTGGTAAACGCACTCTCGCGAACTCCGCGCACGAGAACGCAAGTGACTATGGCAGTGATCAGAATCGCGGGCAAATCAAACCAATGACCAGTCGAGTAAAACGAACCTGCATCCACCATGAGCTTGTCTCCGGAGGCAAGTGTCATTTCAGTCGCTTTCTTAGCCGAATTAAAGTCGAAGGGTGCATCAGAAAATCGATGCAGTATGGATCCGTCACCAAAGATGTTGAGTTGGAATTGTCCTAAGAGCTTTTGAAGATACTTGGACCATCCGTGTGCAACGGTGGACGAAGCGACCGCATATTCCAAAATCAAATCCCAGCCGATGATCCAGGCCATCAATTCCCCCATCGTGGCATAGGCGTAGTTGTACGCTGAGCCAGCAACGGGAGCCATCGAAGCGAACTCGGCATAACACAGAGCAGCAAACACACAGGCTAGGCCGGCGACGACGAAGGATAGCATGATCGCCGGGCCCGCCTGATCAGCAGCCGCTTTACCCACCAGCACGAAGATGCCCGTCCCAATGATCGCTCCCACGCCCAACGAAGTCAGTGCAACAGGGCCAAGGGATCGCTTAAGACCATCCCCTTTTTCCATTTCCGTGACCATGGAGTCGAGAGATTTCTTTTGAAATAGCTGGTTGCTGCCCATAAAAAATGCTTTCCGCCCACTCGATTGATCAAAAAAATACTCTCAACGCAAAAAATCCTTAACCCAAGGCCTATTGCGCAACTATCGTCGTCGACTCGAGAACCGAATGCAATAAGGGCAACTGAGGATTTCTTCGATTCGTGTGAATCAAGTCATCCGAAAGAACCGGCCCAACGCCAAAGTTGGAAGTGCGAGTCCACACACCACGAGCCCGGGTAAATTTCCTGCAAACTGTAGTGCCAACGCTGCATCAAAGAATATGATGCTCATGATCGCTTGCTTGATGGCCAGTACCAGCGTTCCTGAGCCTGGTTGAACGATTGAGTTGTACGCTCTGCGCAACCATGGGCAAGCCAGCAATCCTACCAGCACCGGAAACGTTGTTCCAGGGTCGCACCGAAGATAAGCCTCCTGAACCAACAGCGATGCAAATGCAATGGCGATCACACCCGCAACACTTGTTCCCCATCCCAGTATCAATCGCGTGCGGGATTGACCGATCGCGCTCTCTCGACGAGCGGCAAGCGTTAGCCCGGCAACAAAAAGTGAATGCCCAGCGAACACCACGGCGATGGATCGCCAATCCGAGTTGTCGGGCCAAGTCAAACACGCGCCTAGCATCACACCCATCAAAAGGTTGAGTCCACGGCATAGTCCCATCAGCGAGGGGCCAATCCATGTCGCTTTGAGCCGGCTATCGTATGCAACAATCGCTGATGCAAGAAACACCCCCACACAAACAACCATACTTCGTTGATTGACCGTGTTAGGAGAATCGACACTCGATTCGTCCGGAACCAAGAGTGCAGCGACGAGTGCCAACGCGACACCCATCAACAACAAACCCCATCCCACTCGATTGGCAAGCGGCAATGAAATACGTTGGTCAACTAGCGGCCCCAAGCGTCTATTGGATCGATCGGCCTCCACGTCGTTGACATCATTGAGCACCATGCCGGCCCAGTAGAGACAAATTGAGCCAATGCAAAGAGCCATCAGTCCGGGCCAATAGCCCTGATACCGAAGCCAATCTCCCGCAGCAATCGAAAACCCAGCAAGAACGTCCGCGCACGCGGTCAACGTGTTCGGAACACGAACTAACTGTGCCCACGCTTTCAATTTTGGATGCATGAAATGCAGCTACTTCTTGCGTTGGTACTCTTTGATCAGTTCTTTAGTTGACAGTCCCAATGCTCCGCGTCCCTCAAGTAGTCGGGCATCGACATCCTCTTGAATTGCGGTGGCATCAATCTCCCAAAACTTCTTGATCATGTTCGCATCCAATGGACTCGCAGACCGAACCAGACGCATCCCGACCATTCGAGCTGGATCCGAGGTATACCACCAAGGGCTGAGTGGAACGTTCGGATCCTCAGTTTTCCAGTCCTCATCGACCGAGCCCATTCGAGCTGCCGAACGAACTCGATCCTCAGTATCTTGCCAGCCACCTCCTCGAACACATCGCGAATCCGCTTCGGTTGGCCAATGGGTTGATGCAAGACCCACAAAGGACTTGCCGCCGCGTCCACCGAAGTTCTTAGCGGAATATTGATCTATGGTCCATTCCCATACATTGCCATGCATATCATGTAGACCGAACGCATTCGGAGCTTTGCTTCCAACCTTAGCGGCGCCCATCGAAGCGTTTTCGGCGTAGACCGCATACTTTGAGAGTTCCGTTACGTTATCGCCGAAACAATAGGCGGCTTTTGATCCAGCCCGAGCCGCGTGTTCCCATTCTGCCTCAGTCGGCAATCGATATTGGTTTCCGGTCAGACCGCTCAGCCATTTTGTGTACTGCTTTGCGGAGTATTGTGTCATCGTCACAGCAGGTTGTTTTGGGTCGTCGCCATATTCAAAGGTATAGCTGGCTTCGTACAGCGGGGTCGGTACCGTGATCGCGTCCGCCCGATTTTCAGCGGTTACCTCCCTGATTCCATCTGAAGAGAGCCGCTTGAAAACTTCGTAGGACCTCATGAACGTTTTGTACTCCGCCCATGTCAATTCGGTTTTCGCCATCCAAAACGGCTCAAGCTGGGCCTTGAACTGGGGCCCCTCGTCCTCATTTCGACCAGCTTCAGACGAAGGCGAACCGATCTCGGCGGTTCCACCTGGAATTGGCATCATCTCAAATGTGATGCTAGTGCGTTCAAGTGATTCGGTGTACGAGACCATATATCCACCCTTTCCATTGTCGATTGGGACATAGGGACCGCTTTCTGGTTTTTGATGGCTGATTCCTGCAGTTGAATCCGTTTTTGCAGCTCCAGGTAAACGAACTTCTTGTGCGTTGATCAGGGGCAACACAGTGGAAAGCAAACAGACGGACAGCGCCACGGAGCAAATTTTCATTGTGAGCAAACTAATCCAAGGAATCGTACGTAATCAAACTTGGGTAAAGCCAAGTTTCCGAAAAGTATTAGATAGTAGACTAACCGGAAAGAGACATGGAATCTAGTGCTCCTTTCGCACAGAAGTGATGTGGAGTATGCCGTCTAACGCGAGGAATTGAAAGCATGTTGATCGTCCGCGAAGTTCAACCAACGGATCTAGATGCCCTTTGGGATCTCGTCGAGCGAGTCAGCGCAGGTATGACATCGCTCCAAATCAGCAAAGATCAGCTTGCAGACCGGATCGAACGCTCCCATTTTGCATTTCTCCGGACCACCGAACGACCGGAAGGAGCGCCGTACGTGTTTGTGATGCAAGATACGGATTCCAGCGAAATCATTGGAACATCATGCGTTTTCTCTAAAACAGGGGGATTCGAACCATTTTACGCTTATCGAATTGTGATAG
>JBEBHM010000834.1:0-3621 GCA_040080875.1 Pirellula sp. | reverse complement strand
TGGTGTGCGTACTCACGATAATACGCTTCACACGTGCATCGTCTTTGCCATCCTTTTCTGATGATGATTCCGTGCGTTCGTCGACGTCGGTTGGCAGCGATTCCTCGGATGCGGTTGCATGCAAAATGGCGGGAACAAGGTAGCCAAAACTCTTGCCGACTCCCGTGCCGGCCTCGACGATCAAGTGCTGGCCTTTGGCCAATGCCGCAGCGACTGCGTCGGCCATCTGTAATTGTTCGGCGCGATGCTCATACTTCTTGATGCGATGGGAGATTTTGCCTCCCGGCCCCAAGATCGATTGAATGTCCAATTCGGCCATCGACGCCGTAACCTTTGCAATCCACTAACGCACATACGAAATTCTGTTGCGTCATTGTGAGTATTTTGACCGTCCTGTCTCTCCCAATTGCGCAGAATAGGGCACACGATTTGCTTTAGGCGAGCGGCGGCCTTAAATCTACCTGAAACTGGTCTTTGAAATAATCGGAGAATGTGCCAAGTTGCTGAGATTCCGATTTCAGCACAAGGAGCTCAGTTCATGGATGGAACGATAGATGACGTGATTCGCTTTTCCGCGAAGCAAGTCACAGGGCAGCAGAGGCGGACGTTTTTGGCTATGGTTTGCAAGCACCTTTGTGACGGAAGTGCTCGCAAAGCCGAAGAGCGATTTGGGTGGGGACGCGAAGCCGTCGCTCGTGGGCTCTTGGAGCAAAGTGGACAAAGCGTCGAAAAGCATACCGCCGTTCGTCACAGCACTCTTTGAAGTGAAGTTCGCAATCCTCAGCTTGCTGTAGATATTCGATTGATCGTTGAGCCGCACACACAAACCGATCCCGAACTCAAGACCGCACGACTCTACTCGAACTTGTCCGCAGGTGAAGTGCGAGCAGCGCTAGTCGAAAAGGGCTACAGCGGAGCACAATTGCCGAGTGAACGAACTCTTCGCGACATTCTCAATCGAATGAACTACCGACTCAAAAGGATTCAGAAAGGAAAGCCGCTGAAAAAGAACGAGCTCACCAGTCCGATCTTCGATAATGTGAAAGCCGCACGTGATGCGGCAACCGAGGACCAAACCATTCTGGAGATCTCTGTCGATACCAAAACGAAGGTAAGTTTGGGCGAATACGTTCTCGGGGGAAAAAACCAGGACCGATAGCAATGGGAAAGTACCAAACGGTTGGGATCACGATCCGCCAGCAGAAAACAAACTGGTTCCTTTTGGCGTACTGATAATGACCACCGGCGCGCTGATGCTACTGTTTGGAAAAGCTGAGTCGAGTGACTTCTGGGGAGACTGCCTCAAGAGATGGTGGGAACTTGTTCGCTCCCAGTTTTCAAGCGTTCGACGACTCCACATCTATCTCGACAACGGACCAAAGAACTCGGGAAGGCGAACTCAGTTTTTGAAACGCTTGGTGGAGTTCTCCAATTGGTCAGGACTTGAAGTGAGGTTGATCTACTATCCGCCGTACCACAGCAAATACAATCCAATCGAAAGATGTTGGTCATCGCTTCAACATAAATGGAACGGTGTATTGCTGACCTGTTGGGAAGTCGTCCAGGCGTGTGCCATGCGGATGACATGGAAGCAAAGGCACCCAGAGGTTGTCCTTCTGGATGGAGAATACCCCAAAGGAGTATCGGTCTCAAAGCAAGAAATGGACTACGTGAACAAGCGACTTCAGCGATCGGCGACACTACCCGACTATGATATACTCATCACACCGCAAACACTGGATGGCAGGTGTACGTGTTTACCGGGGGTAACTGATATTTTAATTGACCGAGGGTCTGGGTTATGTTGTGGCGATGGAAACAGATTCGCCACTACCTGATTGTACCCGCTGCAAGGAACTTGAGAAACAAGTGGCCGAACTTGCTGCCCAGGTGAAGCGATTGGCTAGCAAGTTGGAATCCAAGACTCGCCAGTCAAAACGAAGTGCTGCCCCACAACGGGTACGTCCCTCACGCAAGAAGCCTCCGGAAGAACACCTCAAGTCTGGACGTCCGAAAGGTCACGATCCCGCTTCCAAACCGACGCCAGACAAGATCGATCGTGTCATCGAAGTTCCTGCAATTCCATGTCCGGACTGCAAATGCGAACTTACCAATGTGGTCATACATAGCCAGTTTCAGTCTGACCTTCCTCCTATCGTACCGATTGTCACCGAGTTTCGAGTCCCCGTAGGCGTTTGTCCATGTTGCATGAAACGAGTTCAAGCGACGCATCCTGAACAAACGTCTCAAGCTTTGGGCGCAGCAAATCACACTCTTGGGCCAAACGCCGTTGCGGTTGCCTCCGAGCTGAAGTACTCGCTCGGGATGCCGTTTCGAAAAATCAGCCGTTTCTTTCAATCCAGTTTCGGCCTGACGTTTTCTCCTGGCGGCATTGTACGTGCGACCCAAAGCGTTGCGAACAAGTCCAAAGGCTTGATATCCGTTTTGAAGCTGCAAATCGCCAATCGAGACGTGGTTCATGGCGATGAGACTGGTTGGTGGCTCAAGGGGATCAACTGCTACCTTCATTGCTTTTGCACTCTCGACATCGTACTTTTTCAAGTAGGCGACAGAACGAATCAAACCGCGATGGATGTTCTCGGTCCGCACTTTGGGGGAACAGTCGCGTGCGACGGCTACAAAGGCTATGACGCTTTCCACACCGCTCGATGCAATTCACATCCAATGCATCGTATATCTGAAATGCTTGAGGCGAACATCGGCGTGGCAGAAGACCTGCTTACCATTCGAAGTCTACTTTCCGCAGGCATCGCACTGAGTAAGAATCGGGACATGGTTCCGCCCGTCGAATATGCAAACAAGATTTGGGACCACCAAAATAACTTCCACACATGGATCGCAACGCACGTTCTAGACAAATGCGATGCGACATCAAGGCTTGCTCGCCATCTTCGCGACTACGAAACAGAATTCACTAAGCATCTGCACGATAGACAAATACCACCGACCAACAACTACGCGGAACAAACCCTTCGGACAGCAGTGCTACTTCGAAAAATTGGTTGCTGCAACCGATCCGAAAAAGGAGTCGGGACGTTTGAGACCTTAACAAGTCTATTCGCGACATTCGCCAAACGAGGAAAAGATCTTAAAGACTGGATCAAGGAACGGTTGATAGGTCCGGGGCCAAAGTATGTTCCACCAATTCTACTACCAGCCGATTTCATAACGAAAATCCTGCTAAATTGATGGACTGTCCCGGTAAACACGTACGTACGGATGGACAACTCCACTACAATCTATTTGGAATCGGAACATGTCCTTGAATAATTGGCCCCTTATTTCGTAAGGACCTACAATGACGCGAGTTTTGTCGACGATACTAATGACGGTTGTTTGTTTTCAGACAGGAACGGCGTGTGCGCAACGTGATACGCCCGATGTAAATAATCTCATTCTTGGAATTGCCGAGAATGCTGCAGCTTGGAGGCAGTACGATTGCCTTTGTCGATTCGAAGTTATAGATGAGAATCCAACAAAATCCCTCGTGTCGAGTAAGGAAACCGTTCGCTTTATGATGGATTTTGACAAAGATTTGTTTTGCGTTGCGAGGCATCGAACCGAGACCACTGCTGACAAATCAACGTCCAAGGAAAACAG
>JBEBHM010000833.1:0-3624 GCA_040080875.1 Pirellula sp. | reverse complement strand
ATGCTTTACGATGTGGATGGCGGGGGGTGGAATCAAGGGGGGCGTGATCCACGGCGAGACCGACGACTTCTCGTACAACATCGTCAAGGATCCGGTCCACATCCGAGACTTCCACGCCACGATACTGCATTTGATGGGAATCGATCACCAACGCCTCTCCTTTCGCAATCAAGGACTGGATCTTCGACTAACCGGCGTCGAACCTGCCAAGGTCATCCAGCAGCTCTTGGCGTAAGGGTCGGATGAGTCATCAATGGGATTCAAGGAACAAAGGATTTGCGATATCTCCCGACCAGAAGGCATCCAAAGTCTTGTCGACCTTGCTGCGTATTTCTACGAGGGACGCCGGAAACGACTGAGGACAATCGTTTTATTCTAGGTGACTTCATTGAAATCGGGGCGATCGTCATCGTCCTGGTCCACATCGTCTTCCGATTGAAGCCCCAATTGCCGTAGCTTGCGAATGAGCCGGGCGCGAGAGATGTTGAGGATTTTCGACGCTGCCGATTTGTTGTTCGAATGTTTTTCCAACGCTCGGAGAATCAACGTTTTCTCGATGTCGGCCAACACAGCATCCAGGTCGATGGACTCGTCTTTTGCAACATGCTCCACATGCGACGCATAAGTTCGAATCACGACAGGCAAATGCTCGATCGACATCGTGGAGTCCTTGGATGTACGTTCGGTTGCAAACCGAAGCGCTTCTGAAAACTCGTCAATGTCATCAGGCCACGGATAAGCGGTCAATGCGTCGACAAAGGCGTCGTTGTACTCTCGACGCAATTCTGCATGTTTCGTTTGAAAAGAAAACCAAGCCGCGATCAACGCCCTGATATCCTCTAGACGCTCTGACAGACGTGGCAATTCAACTCGCAGCGTGCTGGACTTCAATAGAATGTTGTTGCTCTGTGCTCGAAGAGCCCGTTCCCCAAGCTCATACGGAGAGACACACGTCACGATGTAGCTGGGAGCGCCTCGCTTGCTCAAGAACTCGTCGAGTGGTCCGATACACTCCTCGGGTAATGCCTCTAGAGCATCGACTAATAACGTTACCGCATGTTGACTTTTTGCCGTCGACTCATGAATCATCTCAAGCATGCTTCGTATCAACTCGGAATCCATCAACGCACAATCCATGCGAATCCAAATTTGATGTTCATCAGGATTTGTCGCTGCCAAGCGTTTTGATCGCATGGCATGAATACACTGAGCCACCATCGCCCGTCCTGAGCCGCGTACTCCGAGAATGGAAAGTGGCCCGTCGCTTGCAATCGCGAGCTGTGCTTGTTGCAATGCTCGATGAACGAGGGAAGACTTACCATGCAAAAACCATAGGTCTCGGAGAGCCGGGTAACTTGCTCGCGTGCTGGCTAAGACGCTCTGTATCCATGCAGAGTGGTGATCCAGCGGATGAACCAGACTGTCGTCTGGGACTGGGCAGACCATGCACAGCGTACATCCAGAATCGCTCGATTCAACCGGGATCAAACAGCGTCCCCAAACCGTTCCTGGAGTGAGATCCATCGAGCTCGGACTAAATCTCGATTCCGGTAACCCCGTCGCGGCCATCGGAACGATCTTGACATATTTCCTTGACCAGTTGACTGGCAACGACAGAAACATGGCTAACTCGGCGTTGGTCTCCGCAACGTCTTGGCTCGGCTGGCAATGGATTCCGAGCAATTCTTCAAGCGATTGACCGACCATCGTTGCAAACGCTTCGTTGGCATAGACCAAAACGTCGTCTTCGGACAATACGTAAACCGGCCAAGGCGAACTGCCCAGAAGTCTCGCTATCTGACGTTTGGCAACGGATCGATCCGGTTCGTTCATTTTCGCTGGCTTGGTCTACAACATGTCGATCGTCGAAAGGCCCATAAGTGAGTTTAGAGTGTAGAGCAATTGTCCCAATTGCTCCAGAAACGATTGATATTATCCTGATTGCTATAGAACGATTGGGGACAATCGTTCTACTCTGGCCGATTGCTCCAGAAACGATTGGGGACAATCGTTTTACTCTGAATTCCAAACGAAAAAAAACACTGCGAGACCAATCGGCCTTCGCAGTGTTGCGGGAATTAAACTCTTCAATCGCGATTGTTAGAACACGTCGAGAACAAATTGATGTCCCCAGTGGTATCGCTGATTGGTTGGGTAATAGTTGTACCACTTGCGGTTGTACACAGGGATTTGCATCTCTGGCGCATAGCGATGGTAGAGACTGTCGCTGCTTCGAAAGTACTCGTTGCCATAGAAATTCTGCGGATAGTACACGTATGGATAGTGCATGAATCGCTGGTAATCGCGATTGCTAGCAGCACCACCCCATGCCTGTCCATAGGCGGTTTGTGGTTGCTGTGCCTGCGTATCACTGGATGACGCCACACCAACAACCAAAGCGAGTGCTGCGACCAAATAGGTCTTTCGGACCATAACTGAACCCCCCGGTTTATTTCGGAAACTCATCGCATATGCGATCTTCGCTAGGATCGGCATTTCCGGCATCCAGAATTTAGCCTTTTTGCGACAACCAGCGCAGCTGCGGATCTTCTATTTGAGCGTGCGCAATTCCGCTCGCATGGTAGCGGAAACCGTCAACCATCATTTAGACGCGGAGATGTCCGCCTTGGAAATACTGACCTACGTGTCGCTCACATCAAGACTTCGTTGACCAACCTCGCAGGCACGACACCCGTCAGCCGAAAATCGAGCCCTTGAGATCTTACGCTGAGCCGTTCGTGGTTTAGCCCGAGTTGATGCAGCAAAGTTGCGTGAATATCCCGAACATGTACTGGTTCGCCGATCGCCCCGAATCCGAATTCGTCCGTTTCGCCGAAGACAACGCCTGGTTTAAATCCACCGCCAGCAAACCACATCGTAAATGCGTCAATGTGGTGATTGCGGCCGGTAGACTCGCGGACTTCGCCCATCGGCGTGCGCCCAAACTCACCTCCCCAAACCACAATGGTGTCGTCCAAGAGGCCTCGACGTTGCAAGTCACGCACCAACGCGGAACACGGCTGATCAATCTCGCGACAAATGGACGGCAAGTGCTCTTCCAAGTTTTCGGTCGGGCCGCCATGGTGATCCCAGTTGGTGTGGTAGAGCTGCACGAACCGAACTCCGCGTTCCACCAATCTTCGAGCCAATAGACAATTCCTTGCGAAGCTCGACTCTTTGGGGTCTTTGATTCCGTAAAGCGAAAGTGTTTCGTCCGTTTCTTTGGATGTATCCATCAGGTCCGGTGCGCTCGTCTGCATGCGATAGGCCATCTCGTACGCGTTGATTCGAGTCGAAATTTCGTCGTCTCCGGTGGTTTCCAATCGCTTGGTATTGAGTTTGCGTACCGCGTCGATGACTTGTACCTGTTGGGACTCGCTGACCGAATTCGGAGTTGTCAAATTGAGGATCGGTTCCCCTCGATTGCGGAGCGGGACACCTTGATACATGGATGGGAGCATGCCACTACCCCAGAGAATGGCTCCTCCGCGCGGTCCGCGAGGTCCACTCTGCAGCACAACGAAGCCAGGCAAATCCTCGCACTCGCTCCCCAGCCCGTAGGTCAGCCAAGCCCCTATGCTTGGTCTGCCGAATTGGCCAGTCCCCGCGTTCATGAACAGCTTG
>JBEBHM010000832.1:0-3630 GCA_040080875.1 Pirellula sp. | reverse complement strand
ACTCCACACGATCGCTTTCACCTCGCGGAACCGATCGAGGTAATCTTGATGTGTGCCATGCTGGCTGATTTCAAGTTGGCACTCTGCAGCAACGAGAATCTTCGGCAACTCAGGGAAGCGGTGCAGGAAGAATCCATTGGTCACAAGCATCAGTTCACTGTCGTACCAGTGTTGTCGAGCGAGTTGAATGTGCTCCAAGATCGCAGGATTGAGCAACGGTTCGCCGCCGAGTAACGCAAATCGCGCTGGCTTAATTCGATATGACCACTGCGAGTACTCGGACTCCGCGTCGGCCAGCGTTGGCAACCTGCCGGCCAAGTGAAAGTTGCTGTAATGGCTACACTGCTGGCAGGATAAGTTGCAACCATGAGCAACGTGATACTCAAGAGCGGGCAAGCTGAAGCGTTGCATTGTCGCCCTCCTTGATCCGAAGCTTGAAACGACGAGCATTTACGCCGAGACGGATGAGAAACCGAGTTAGCACCAAATGCGATGAAAACGTTTCATCCAAGCTCGTCAGTCTTTCGTCGTAAACCGTCAGCTCATCGGACCATGTTCCTGAAACGAGCAGCCTCGGATAAACAGCCAAAAGGTTCGCCGCTAGATCTGGTCGAAATATTGGGCCTATGTCGTAGCTCGCTGGAGGATTGTCTTTCCACTCGCTTATTAGTTCGATCGATTGACGGTTTTCAGGAAATGGCAACTCGGGTGGATTGCTTCGTTGCCAGCGACATCGATCCAGATGCGGTTTACTGGGGCCAATGAAGTGGTAAACAAAGGACTGCATCACAGGATTGGTTGCCCACTCGGGCGTCTGCAACATGCTGACGTTAAAGTCAGGCGGCAGAAATGCGATCATCTCAGGGTGATCGTTCCACAATTGATTGATGATCAGCGATTCGTCGGTTGCTTGATCATTGGCCCCAAAAGTGACGATCAAGTACTGAATGATTCGCTCGAACATGCGTGCAAACGTTTCGGTGTCGTACAAATACAATCCACCGTTTGGATGCATCCAAGTCGGCGCGGGATTTAGTCGACAACGTTTGGCCCAGATCTCGTGCGCAGTCTTTTGCCATCCGCCGTTGTCGATTCGGTTCTGGGCGCACTGCCGTTCGGCAACTACTGCGAACAGGCCAGGCTGAACCAAATCGAACGGTGATGGGCAGTCATCATCAGAGAAGATCACCATCCGAGTTTGCGCGGCTTCAACGAGACGATTGCGACCAGCCGACAATCCGATGTCATATTCAGTCTCAATGAGTCGATCGACCAACGCGGCTTCGACGGGACAGACTTGCGAAAATCGCAGTTCAGGCTTCCCATCGTCGAGGACGTAGATCAGCGGACGCTCATCACCACAATGCTCGTGAATGCTACGTACCAAAGTCGCGCAGCAGTGAGGGCGATGGATTGTTTTGATGCAAAATGTGACGCGATCACGCATGAACGATATTCGCTCGCTCGCCAACGACGGAACGCCCGAACGATTCACCGACGGCAATCGCGCGGTTGTCATGCCCACTCGCGCAGCCTTGCATGAATTCGCTAGAAACTGCGGAGCGGAGTACATCTATGTCTTTGAAGACGAGGCTTGGCATAGTCATAAGTTTTGAACGCGACCTCCTATCGCATGTTCTGTTCACGAGGCTGCATTGGAATGGGCGACTCGCCGGTCCGTTCCAAGACCGCTGGGATACCCGTGAAGCGTTGGAAGCGGTCTGCAATGACATCGCAGTAAAGTGTGTCGAGTTCCATTAAGAACGAATTGCGACCACATTGCTCGGCACCGATCATCGTCGAGCCACTACCGCCGAAGAGGTCGAGCACGTTCTCACCTTGCACCGACGAGTACTGCATCGCGCGAACTGCGAGCTCCGCTGGCTTCTGAGTCAAATGTGACATTGACTGCGGACTGATCTTCTTCACCTGCCATAGGTCCGTCGCATTCTTGGGCCCGTAGTACTTGTGCCCAGCTCCTTCCTTCCATCCACAGAACGCCCATTCGTGAGCACCGAAGAGTTGACTCGACAGCGCGTCGATGATTGGTCGGGGCGGATATTACGACATCAGTAATCTTCATGCTCAGCCGCTAACCGGGCATACTCCAGGGAATTGTCAGGCACCAGTTTGAATATGCACCGATAGCCCTTCTTGTCATCCGTCAGCCCGATCGGATCGCCATCGATGCCAAAGAAGGCGCGCAGCGTCTTGTTCAACGCTTCCCGATGCTTGCGATTCTCACGACGCGCCCCAGGTGAACTCCAAGTCATCAAGCCATGGCCCTGCGCGAGCGAGTACAACAACTCCCACTGCATGTTCGGTAATCCATTCTTTGCGTTGGCGAGTCCCATCTGTGCAAACATTAAACGCTCATGTTTGCCGCCTGCGATCACTGTCACAGTGTGGGAATCTTGGAAGCGAATCTCAACGTCCTTCCACGAACATCCAGGTGGCGTTGGGAATTTTCCAACCGCGGCCTGCGGCTTTGGTAATAACCGGTCTCTGAACTCGACCAGATGCTTGCGCGCCCAATCGGTAAGAGCCCATCCCTCCTCGTCGTGAACCAACGACTGTTCCAGAGTTAAAACCAGACAACCTTTGTCGATCAACACTCGCGAACATTGAGCGTTCAAGACTCTCATCGACGTTAGGAACAGCACATACGGACGTTGGTCCTTCAGCTGAACTGCGTCCAGACATCGCGAAAAGCGTCGGCCATCAGATTCTTTGGCCAAGTAGAACGCGAAGCCTGCACCCGAAGATCCACCGAACTGCCCGAGTAGGTAGCAGTGGTGCGTTTCATCCATCTGCTCAACGGCAGGAGCAAAGCCGATTAAATCGCAGAGTACCTTGCTGAGCTTCACAATGTTGAATTCGAAGCAAACCAAATCACGTCGATCAACCGGAACATATTCCTCGGTCTTCTCGTTGTAGCCTTCGAAGACTCCATCCTCGAACTCGGACACCTCGAGCCACTCGTACGGATTACCAATCACTGGCAGGGTCTTTGCCAGTTGATTGGTTGCTACGAGTAGCTCGTATCGCCCAAGATCCACATTGCGATGGTCTACATCGCCAAGGTGCTGTTGCCAACACAATCGGGAAGTTGACAGTCCCCAGACTCGATCAAGCGCTAGCCAGAATCGGTTCATGTCGAGGCTTCCTCGTCGATAGTCCAGTGATGATGAAGCCGCGTTGAGCCAACCAGGCTTCGATGATGGATGCAATCGGCCCTCGGTTGTACATCGCTACATTGGGCGGCCGTACGGTGACTGCTAATTCACTCTTTCGACCGAACATCTGCAGCTTGAAAGTGGCTGAAATCAACCGTCGCTTGATGTGGATATCCTTGTTGCGACCTTGAGCCCAATTAAACAGATCATCTCCTTTCCGAATCGTGATCACACCGTAACGCTCATCCGGATCGCCTAACCACAACTCCACCAATTTCACATTTCGGATGCCATCGATGTCTCCTGGTGAAAGCGCATCAAAGCCGAACTCACGCAACGGCTCGAGCGAGTACTTCACTCCCGTCGGAAAGCAATCCTCGCTGCCGAACAAGTGTTTGCCCAACAGCCGGCAGTACAGAGCCTTCTCCTTAGGCGACTTCGCGTTGATACGCAG
>JBEBHM010000831.1:0-3633 GCA_040080875.1 Pirellula sp. | reverse complement strand
TGAAAATGTTCGTCGCCGCACAAAGATAAAGAATGAATGCCGTTAACGCACCAATAACGACAAACACAACCAGCTTAAAAGGCATAAGTGGCTTCAGTGGTAGCGGATCATTTGCAGATTCGAACATCATCATAGCTTCGACGAACGGTGGCGTTGACCGGGCCGCCGCCAATCAACATTGACTTCAGGGACGACGCGACCGGCGGCTCCGGGTCCAACGCTTGGTTCTGCCAGTTCATTCAGCCATGCAAACCTCGACGATCTCCCAATCGCGAAGCGTGACAAAATAGCCGCGGAATTCCGGATCACCCTTAACGCTGTAAGTGATTTCGATTGTGTTTGAATCATTATACAAGTTGATGCCAACGTGAGGTACCAGCCGAGAAGACAGCTCGTCCGAAGTTTTGATCTCGGGGTGACACTTGACCAGAGCGGAGCAGATGTCTGGCCAGAGCCGAGAATGTCGGAGGCGCAGCTCAACAATCAGGTCGCGCTGGTGTTGTGATGGGCCGGAATCATCAGCCCGTATGTGGATGTGAGCGGATTCAATCGGGGCGGATTCGAAGGGAATGTCGGCATCCCATGCGTCAATATAGTAATTCAGTTGGCCAAAGTCTGGATCGTCAACTGTTTGTTTAGGGTTGCCGGTCATCCCATGAGGTTTGTCGTAATCGCCAGGCGGTAGAATTCGAATCGTGATTTCATCACCTGTCGTAACCTTAGGTGATGGCCATCCTGCGTGATGCTGGCGATCTTGCGACCCGTCGAACATCCCGAGGCCGCCGATTTGGAGATCATGGGAGTGTTCTTGACCGGGATGTTTCACATACGTGAGGCCGACCGAGAGGACACCGTCGCCGTTAATTCCGGAGATGCATACGCGCTTGCCGTTCTTCAGTATCTCGAAACGCGTTGACATACAAGGAGGGCTTCTCTTAGTGGCAGAACGGCCGCGATGATCTAGTCGCGGACTAAAGGCTTCCATCAAGTGACGGCGGAGCCGCGACTTAGATCCATCGCTTTGTTCTGATTTCTTGTTGGTTTGTCAGCTCTGAATCGATCTTGTATTGGTCGATAAGGATGTCAGTACCACGAGTACTGTCTTCGATCATTGTATGGGTTTGATTGTCACGCCGCAACACAATGGCACGCGATGTATGCATGGATGCATGATAATGCAATCCACGACTTGGCCCTGGCGTACTGGAGTGAAGGCCTGTCGCCACCAGACACGCTGCGTCACTATCGAACCGCAACAGTCAGGGGAAAGTTGTTTGCGATTGGCTGTTTTTCAATCGCAACATATGTAGGCACTTCGTTCTCGTCGGTGGTAAGCAAGCCATCGATTCGATCATGTCCGCGATGTCATCGAGCACTGAAAATCAGAAAGAATCCATGTAAGTCCTGGGTTTGGGGTGGGAGCCTTCGAATAGAATCTGGCGACTCGAACCCGTGATCTCGGGTTGCCGAAACAACCGCTGTCACAATCGTTCCAACCCCAAACCCAATGGACTCATCAAACGTGATCATTCTCGCTCTCGACCTCGGGAAGTTCAATACCATGTGCTGTATTTGCAACTCCGAAACTCGCAAACACGAGTTCATCAACGCTGTCACCGAACGGAATTATCTCACCACTCTACTCAAAAAGACTAAGTGCAATATCGTCGTCATGGAAGCCTGCGGGCCTTCTGGATGGATCAACGACTTGGCCATCAGCCTCGGTCACAAGACACTCGTCTGCTCAACCAACGAGGACGCATGGAAATGGAGCAACGTTAAACGCAAGACTGACAAAGACGACGCCCTCAAACTCGCTCGTATGGCTGCTATGGGGGAACTCAAGGCGGTCCATATGCCCTCGGAAGAACACCGTGAGTTCCGGTCCCTCGTCAAGTATCGCAAAACAATCGACAACCGCATTACCAAGATGAAATGCACAATCCGAGCATGGTTCGTCAACCATGGCATCACCATTGACTCGGGTGAAAAGGCTTGGAACACCGGGCGAGTGCATATCAATTCCTTCCGCAAAGCTCTCGACCAATGCACGCCAGACGAGGTGTGGAAAGCAGAGCTCGATATCGAACTGACCCAACTTGACGCGAGTGCGGTTCATTTGCAAGTAGTTACCAAGAAGCTTGAAGAGATTGGCAAGAAAGATCCTCGAATCCAGCGAGTCATGACCATTCCAGGCGTAGGGCCGCGAACCGCCGAGATTCTTGTCGCTTGCATTGACGATGCCAAACGCTTTGCAAGTGGCCGGGAAGTATCCGCCTACTTCGGCTTGGTACCACGCCAATACCAATCCGGCGAGACCGATCGCAACGGTCGCATCACCAAGCGAGGAAACCCACTTGCTCGCACCATCCTGGTCGAATGCGCTTGGGCATCGCTTCGTTACAACCCTTGGGCCAAAGCGATCTACGAACGGATCAGTGGCAAGCAGAAGACACGCAGGAAGAAAGCGGCAATTGCCTTAGCTCGCAAGATCGCTGTAATCGCCTGGGCTCTGCTCCGAGATGAAAAAGACTGGGAGCCCAAACGTATGGTTGAGATCACGGAGTCGTTCGGCAAGATGCCGCTCGGGCTCAAAGAGACACTGCTTACGATGAAGCCCAAAGAGTGCCGTCACAAACGAAAGAACCGCCTTGAAAAAGAAGCCCGATCGGCAGCCAGGACTTCGAAAGAGGCCACGACAAACAGTAAGCCGACCAAGCGTCGAGATTCTACCACACAAACCACGAAAGCCCCAAGTAAAGCCACTGCGAAACCGATCAAACCCAAAACCCACATTGCCCCTGAGCCGCCACCTGCCCCCAAACCAAGGCGAGCAAGAAAGCTAGTAGTCGCTGGCTGATGACCGGTGCTTTCGAGCACCGAGACATCGGAGAACGAATCAGCCTTGCTCGCCTCTTTTGAAATCATGGCCACGAGGACAACCAGAAACGCGGTCTGATGAAAAACACATCGTCGAACGAATCGGACCTCGTAGCCATTTTCGATCTGATACACTTTAAGCCCAGATTCAAACCCCAACTTCGCAGGAGCCCCTTCCGCAGAGAACAGAACACGTAGTCCAAGGACAAGACCTAACCCAATCGACTTAGCACCGAAACCAGTTGACGACGGATGGCACAATTAGGACTCGATCAAGATTTGATTTCAAGATCGACAAGCCATCCGACACGTCGCCCTAAAGACTGTGCAGTTGAACGGTAGGTAGCTTGCTGCTCAAAGAGTCGAGTATCGACGCTTAGAAGCCTTCAGGCAAGCTGCAGCCAACCACGAGCCAACCATTGAACCAAAGATGATTGAACCGTGTATGGATAACTGAGACAACGCAGTCCGCGTCAAGCGGATACACGTAAGTGTTATGTGTTGACACCTCGAATAGTCGCCTAATCAATCATCCTTGATCGCGTTGAGAAGTACTTTAAAGAAGTGCCCCCAGTAGAAGCCAACAATAGCAGTTCCGGTGCTGTCCTCTGCGCCGCTTAATGTTTTCCCTAGCTGTGAGCAACCATTAAGCGGCTCCGACGACATCACCTACCGAGTACACAAAAATGTAG
Organism: Pirellula sp.; assembly: GCA_040080875.1. Lineage (GTDB taxonomy): Bacteria > Planctomycetota > Planctomycetia > Pirellulales > Pirellulaceae > JBKCUI01. The sequence continues at coordinate 61 of JBEBHM010000831.1, read as the reverse complement.
TGGCCTAAAAAAATAATTAGAAACAGTGGCGACCGTCACTTGCAAACCCAGGACTTCATAG
>JBEBHM010000156.1:0-13618 GCA_040080875.1 Pirellula sp. | reverse complement strand
GTCCTGGACAGTGCCGGGTGCCAACGGCAGCTCGATTTCAGGTCGAATCCTAATAGGGCCTGCAAGTCGCGGACCTTTGTACGTCACAAACGGTTTGCCATCGATCTCTCGAATCCGAAGGGCTTCGTCCGTTTCGCGAAAGTTGCGGGATGGATGCCGCAGGTACGTGTCGCATTGCTCCTCCCGGCAAACAAATTCGGCAGAGAGTGCGATCAAGGCTTGGCGAGTCACCGCAAGATCGCGTGCGCGGTATTTGCACTCGGCTTCCAAGGATTGGCTTTGCATCGGATCGGTATGATGTTCTGAGTCTGGTAATTGGAATCGATGCTCGATCGGTCCCTGTTTTATACTCGATTGCAAATGACAAAAGAATGGCAGACAAAAGAATGGTCCGGCTGATTAGGAAGTGCGTCGAATCTTAAATATTCTTCTGCCAGCGAATCCCACAAGCAGATTCGGTCTACTCCAAGTGGATTTCGCCGATACACTGGTTGCATGACGACAATCATCCGAATCAGCCAGATCAAGGAAGCCAGCTTGCAAGGGACCGTCACGGGGCGCGTTTCCGAGCTAAGCGGCTATTCGAAGCCGCGTGGGTCGTTGTCGACTCACAACGATTGGGAACGGGCATTTGTCGAAAACGCTGGGCGAAACGAAGTGACCCAACGCGCAACGGGCATCTTCGAGCAGGTGCGAGAGCTATTTCGCTACAAACGCAAGGAATTGAGCTTCGCCAATCCAGGCACAGCCGCCTCGATCAATGGACCGGAATTCGATGTCCACCTTTCGCTCGCGCAAGATCCCGAAGATGCCGAACGCTTTGTTCTCCGAACCGAAGTTCGATCGTTTCGAAATCCGACCGTCATAGAAGATCCGCGATTTTTGTCGATCTTTTCCAAGTACTGCCATCAAGTGGTGCTGGAACTTGAGACTCCGCTCGACATCGAGACGACGATCGACGAGATCGAGGAGATTGAAGCTGACAATCTACACTTAGATTACGCTCCCGACTGTACCCATTTTACATTGCGTTTGCACGGAATCGTCTTGAGTGCCAATGCAGAACGCATGGTCTTTTCGCTCGATGGATTGGGTGATTTGAAATTGCTGCTCGAGAGCTCTAGAAAACTGATCGAACAATTAAGTCGGCAACGGGTTTCCTTGGGGATATCGACTCAAGTCACGGAATCATGAGCTGAGATCTGCAACCGTCTGGGTCCACATCGATCGGAAGGTACTTTCAAGTCCTCGTGCGAACCCCTCGGCATCCATCAAAGTAGATTGCTGCATTCGGTCTCGCATCGATGCGCTCAATCGGCTCAGCCGTTCAAAGTTGCTCGCCAATTCAACCGCCAATTGGACGTAGTCCTCCTTTCGGTGGACGACTAACTCCTCAAGGCCAATATGAGTCAATAGACTAAGTCCGCTGCGATTGACGGCGCGTGCCCCAGAGAGGCTTACGACGGGCACACCCATCCACAATGCATCGCACGTGGTGGTGCCACCGCAAAATGGGAATGTATCCAATGCGATATCGATGCGATGGTACTGGACAAAGTACAAATCCCCAGGCAACGCCGGCGCAAACTCGATTCGATTCTCGGCAATTCCTTGCATGGCAAAGTAATTTAAAACGCGACGACGATGCGATCCCGGTTGCGCATGAAGCAGGAGACGGGACTTCGGAACCCTCGCGAGGATCTGGCTCCATGCATCGAGGGCCGGTTGAGTTACCTTGCAGAAATTGTTCAAACAACCAAACGTGACTTGGCCAGTGCCCCCCGACGGACGATGTCGAACCTCGGGCATTCCGTCCACTGGCTCATAACACCAGTAACAACCAGGCAATCGGATCGACTGCTCGACATAACCAAAGTCGTTCTGTTCCGGAGGGTCCAGAAGACGATCCGTTATTCGAAAGTCCATGGTACTCAATCCGGTTGTGCCACCATACGCCAAGTAAGTGGCTTGCACCGGTGCAGGCTTGCGAGCAAATACCAGCAGTCGATGATCGATCATGTGCATGGTCAAATCGATCAAGATGTCGATCTTGTCTTGCCGAATGATTTCGGCCAACTGGCCATCGCTTACCCCCAAGACGTTTCGCCATACCGTGGAATGCTCCCGACACGCTTCCGTAATCGCATCGGCGTTCTTTACCGATGAGTAGGTGTATATGAGAAACTCATCTCGATGATGTGCACGGTAGACCGGGCGCATGAACCGGCCTACCGGAGCGCCCTTGAGATCAGGAGTCACATATCCAATGCGCAGCGGACGATCGGTACGAAGGTCATTCGTGTGCGGCAAGGTTTGTTTTCGCAAAGGCTTTGCATGGATTTCATCCCATGCACGATGCTCTCCTAAAATCTGTTCGGGGGTCCATCCTGCGTGAGGGTTAAGGGTGCACAGTAAATTGCTGTGCACCTCCATCCAACGTGGCTCAATTCGCAATGCCGATCGATACTCTTCGATCGCCTCGTCCAACAGGCCCTGGTCTTTTAGAACGTTTCCAAGATTGCTGCGCGCTCCTGCAAAATCTGGCATTAACTTAAGGGACTCACGGAACGCGTCTACCGCATCGTCCAATTTCCCAAGGTCGTTGAGCGCAATGCCGAGGTTGTTAAAAGCATAGGCGTCGGGTTGTATTCCGATGGCATGTTGCAAACACTTAACTGCTTCGCTGGTCCGTCCGTGTGTTCGTAATAAATGCCCAAGATTGTTAAGCAACGGACATGAATTGGGAAATCTTGCCCTTGCTTGCTCGAGACACTCGATCGCATCTGAACTGCGCCCCATCTCCGCCAACACGTTTCCAAGATTGAGATGTGCGTCCTCGAGAGACGGCGCGAGCTGGATCGCCTTTTGGTAGCATGCGATGGCTTCGTTGAAATTGCCTCGCAAATGATTGGATACGGCCAAGCCATACATGGCTTGTGCAGACTGCGGCATTAACTCCACAGCGCGCCGCAAGCAAGCAATCGATTCATCCAAACGGTGGTGTTTCTGGAGCAGCATTCCAAGATAGAAGTGGGCATCGAAGAAACTGGGCTGCAACTCGATCGAACGCTGAACCCAAGCCACGGCAACAGCGATATCTCCCATTTCACCATGGAGTTTCCCGAGACAAAAAAATGCTTCGGCTGAGTTTGGCTCAAGTTGAATCGCATGCCGCAGGTGGGCCAAGGCTTCATGAAATTGACCCTTTGCACCTAGAACCGCACCTAATTGAACGTGAAACCTCGCGGTTTGCGGGCTGACCGCAATCGCATGTCGAAGGTACTCTATCGACTTTTCTAACTTACCCATCTTCAAAACCACCGCGGCTCGCAGATCCCATGCATTTGCCACGTTGGGTGAATTTGCTAGCAATGTCAAGAGGCAATGCTCGGCTGCTTGCAGGTCGCCTTGATGGTAGAACGAGGCTGCTTTTCCTAAAACGTCAGCAACAGGATCTGAATTGGCGGGGGTTGAAATCGAACCAGTCTCCAGCAAGGTGGTATTTCAGAAGTAATTGTCGCTTAGCCTGCAATGAAAGACAGGCGAACTGCTCGGCACGCTGCTGCAAATGCGATTCTAACAAAAACCGAGTTCGCGAAAAGTGATGCAACTGAATCGTATTGCGGCCAATCGATCTTGATTTCTATACTCATGACGGACTGGGTAAAAGTGCTCACGATGAGCAGTAGTTCATAGCACGCATTTCATGGATGATGGCGATGACAAGACGGACGTACCACTTGGCGACAATCCTCATCGTTTTGGGCAACGGGGTACAAGCTCAACAACCGCTTCCACAACGTTATCAACCCTACACTCCACCCGTGGTCGGCGGACTGCCCCCAAATTCGCGAGGATTGGAACAACCCGTTTACGTTGCAGATCGAATCGTGCCCAATGTTCGCTCGGGCACAGAAAATGATGTCGAGAATTTCTCGCAAGTGTTTGAGGCGAGTGGTTTGGGATTAGACGAGCAGAAAGTCATCCCTGGCATTGAACAGATGTCCGTTTTTGAGGCTGGAATGATCATCGCTGCGGTCGGTGACGAACGCATCACGGTGGGGGATCTCATTGATCCCAATAAACTCACGCCGCAAATCGTTCAAAGTCCGCAGTTTGAGATGGCCCTGCGCAAGGCACTGGTCGAATGCGTAACTCGCAAAGCACTTGCCCAAGGATTTGTGAACGATAAAGTCGCTGGCAAATCGGTGAAAGAACGCAAAGAAGCGAAGAAACAAATGGAAGTGCAAACTACAAAGATGTTCTTCGAGAAATACCTACCAAAAGCCAAGAAAGACCTCGGAATCGAATCCGACTTGGAATTCGAAGATGCACTTCTGAAGAAAGGGCAGTCGCTCCACTCGCTCAAACGCGATTTCACCGAATCGGCGTTGGCAAGCGAACACATCAGTGAGAGTGTGCCCGAAAAACCGATCGTCGACCTAAGCGAAATGCAGGACTATTACAACAATAACATCGACTCGTTTCGAAAGCCCGCACGTGTCCGATTTCAGATCATGTCGGCTATGTTCAACAAGCATCCAAGCAAACAAGCAGCCTACCAAGCCATCGTTGAAATGGGAAACGAAGTTTACGTGGGTGGTGCCTCGTTCGACGGTGTAGCCAAACGCAAGTCGACAGGATTTCGTGCCGCCGAGGGTGGGTTGTTCGATTGGACCACTCAAGGTTCACTCAAGAGCAAAGTCATCGACAAGACTATTTTCGAAATTCCAGTGCGAGGTCTCAGTCAAATCCAAGAGGACTCGGATGGGTTTTACATTGTAGAAGTGCTCGCGCGTGAACCTGCTTCGGTCAAATCGTTTGTCGAGGCTCAAGCCGAGATTCGATCGCTATTGATCAAACAAAAGTCGACAAAGCTCAGAACGGACTTCATCAAAAAGGTTCGTGAGGGTACACCCGTCTGGACAAAATGGCCGCAAGATATTCCTGGCTCTCAGGACTTGTCACTGATCATGCAATAAATGAACCGCGGACTATGGCCTTTGAATTAACAAAATCGGTGCGAGCTCGGTGCGATCTGGTTCTACAAATCAGTTGTTTGCTTGTTGCTGCTGGCTGGACTACCCTGCTGCCTGCCCAGGAGCCGATCAGCCGAATTGCTGACGGAGAAATCAAAGCCTGCCAACTCGTGACCGTCAACCAAGCCTGGGCCGTGGGCGACAACGGGTTGGTGCTTTCAACAAGCGACGCGGGACGAAATTGGACGATTCAAAACAACCGCATGGAAGCGACGTTGAATGCGGTCTGCTTCATGAACGATACCCACGGATGGGCGCTGGGAGGAACGATCGAGCCTGCAACGCATCGCAGCGCAGGAACCGTATTGTCGACGAAGGACGCAGGACAAAACTGGCAGAAATTGCCGTGCAGCCTACCTCGCATTGTGGGTGCCCAACTGATCGGTCGGGACCACCTCTTGGCGTGGGGCGGCTGGTCCAATCATCACCAGTCGTCGCTATTTGAGAGTATTGACGGAGGTGCCACTTGGGCTGCAAGACCAACACCCTGCAGCCACGTCCAATCTGCCGCTCTCGGGCCGGACGGATCCCTGGTCTTGATCGACCGATTTGGCATTGTCTATCGCACAGTCGATGGGGCCGAATATCAAAAGCTGCCATTGCCCGTCACTCCGTTCGAGCCACTCCGCTTTTGCAAAGTCGTTCAAGGAACGTGGTGGCTTGGTGGCGACAACGGGCACCTGTTTCGCTCTGTCGATGCTCGCCAATGGGATCGCATGACGGTACCTGGTACAGCTTCTGATTTGGAAAACATTTCCATTCGAGATGTAGCCGGACATGGCAATCGTATCTGCGTGGTCGGCTACCCCGGAACCGTGATTTGGATTTCCGAGGACTCTGGCCGTTCATGGGCTGTTCAGAAGACCAGCGATTCTGTGGGGCACAACTGTGTATCGGTATTGAACGCCGACGTCATGCTTGCTTGTGGTCCACTCGCATTGATTCGAGCAAGCCGCAACGGCGGCAAGGCATGGTGGCCACAACATCAGGCTGGAAACCGAGTCGCCGTGCTCAACATCGCGAGCACTTGCTCGACTGTCGCGTGGGATCTCCTAACCTTTGTCACCCACGAGGCCAAACGCAATGCGGCGGTTCATGTACTGCATGATCAATGTTTTGAGGAGCGCTCAAGTCACCGTCCGGATGTTGCGGCTCGGTTTGGGGTAGCAGCCAAGTCCGTCAAAATTTCTCTTGCACATCTGTTCCCGAACGCACCCATTGGGAATTTGGAGTCAGGTGTACGGCCAAGCGATCTCGGTTACTACGGCCCAAAATCCGAGCTGGAATCGGAACTCGCTAACTCTTCCATGATGCGACAGTTGGTCCAGCAGATCCGATCGACGCGACCGGATGTGTTGGTCACCGAAAGCCCAGACTCGACGGATATTCTCGAAAGCCGCGCTGGGAAAGCTTTGGAAATTGCGCGTCGACTGGCTGCCAACCAAGATTATCGTGTCTACTCGCAGTCGAGCGGAATTCCAAACAACACTTGGCAGATTCAGCGAACCTACCTTCGCGGCACCAAGCCTGGACTGAACTATTCACCATCCATGTTGCTCAAGTCATCCAACGTATTCTTGGGCACCGCCATGTCGAATGTTTCTCCATTGCTTGAATACATTGGATCGATTAGTCCACCCAAACAGAGGAACAACTATCGCATCCATGGAATCAAAGGGACATCTGCTCGCGATCCCATGGAAGGAATCATTCTCGACCCATCGACACAATTGAACGATCGAACCAAGAGCTCCACGCGACTGCCAACAATCCTGTCGCTTGGGCAGTTGTTGGATTGGAGGCATGTACTCGATAGCGAGGGCGGCAATCCGTTGGTACCCGATCGCGCATGGGAAAACAAACTCAAGGCGCTCACCAAAGACGTTCCGCCTGCAACGCTTTCTCCCATTCTCTATGAGATCGCTGTTCATTGCAGGCGCTTGGGAGAATGGTACCGTTGGCAGTCAACCTTGGACCTATTGCTCGCCCAAGACAAGGCATCCGCATGGTGCGAAGCCGCTTACTGGGAATTGATGGTGCACACGGGTAGCGGCGAAGTGCGCCATGTTATCGCATCGCAAATCAAGCAACTCGAAGACCGAACGTCGCAAGATCGTAAAATGGCCGCCAATGCCGTGCATCAAGTGTCCCCCTTTGCCGTGAATGACACAGAGACTTCTTCCATTCAACCGGCGTCGTTCAACCATTCGGTCAACTTGGTGCGCATCGCGACCGACAAAGACCTATCCGAATTCACTCGGCAGTTCTCGCAATGGCCCGATTCGATGCAATCCAGGCGAAGCGAACCGAGATGGGGCTGGCTCATCGCGGCTCGTTTCCGAGCTCTCCAGCGACAGCCAGAACTACCTGATGGACTTGACTTGAGACGCAGTCCGTCGATTTTTTGGCCACTCCTGCCAAACCACATGGCCTCCTGGAGACTTGTACGCGAGGCCGAACAACAACTTAGCATTCGAGACTTGCAAAAGCGCAAGGAGTCCTTGCCGATAACACAATCGGGTGCGAACACATCACCTCTTTCCGCGATCACATCCATCGGCTGGGCTAACGAAAGGCCACACTTGGACGGGGTTGCAGATGAGAAACTTTGGAGCGAAGCAGCCAAATATGATTTGCGTGACCCCTGGTCGCGATCTCATCCAGCCACAACCATTCGCATGGCGCGCGATCAAGATTTCCTCTACGTCCACAGCCATGCGCAGAAATTACCAGCACCGCCAATCAACAGCTCGACTCCCATCGCACCGATGCAGATCAAGAATCGACGAGATCCACCGTCCGTCGACAGCGACCATATCAAACTACGCATCGATTTGGATCGTGACTACGCAAGTTGGTTTGAATTCGGATGGTCAGTAGGTGGCGACAAATGGGATGCATGCAATGACATGCCGTTCTGGAACCCTACTTGGTACGTCAAAACGTCCGATACCCACGGGGCATGGAATACGGAAATCGCCATCCCGATAGAGGAAATCCTTGGAACTAGACATGAGTCCAAACTAGAATCCGGGAGCGAAGTTTGGGCGGTCAACGCGATGCGAAATATCCCGTCAGCTGGAAGCTTGTCGTTAGAACCATTCAGGTCCGATCGCATGAGCCCGGAAGATTGGAAACACCTGGACATCCGGCCACAACAGTCAGAATTAGGAATTAGGAATTAGGAATTAGGAATTAGGAATTCCAGGCAGAGCCGCAGAGCCTAACACCGGGATGCTGGCAACCAGGGCGCTATTTGGGCCATCCCTTGCTTAGGATGCGTTGCATGGCCGAGAGGGTTTCTTTGCTAACGTGATGCTCGATCCCTTCGCTGTCCTCCGCCGCAATCTCTGGGCTTATTCCCATCGCCAGCAAAAACGCCTCGACCAATTTGTGCCGTTTCATGCACTCGGAAGCCAGCCGCTTGCCTTTGGCTGTCAAAAGCAACGGTCGATAAGGTTGGGTTTCCACCAACCCATCGCGGACCAAGCGAGCCACGGTATTGTTGACCGTAGCGTTCGTGACCGAAAACCGATTCACGAGATTGACACACCGACAAACACCTTCGCTTTCGATGATTTCCGCGATGGCCTCGACATAATCTTCTGCCGTTTCAGTCGCGTGGTCCCGGCGTGTCTTAGCAAGAGCGCTGGCCATTTTTCTCCTCGCTTTGAAATGAATTGCTCGCCCAGACAGCCTGCCGACGAGCCTCTCTTGGATTGTAACCGGAGTCCCTTGGATGTCTAAGGTCTTGACACAAAAGTAGCATCGGCTAAGATCATTCGCAATGTAGCATCGGCTACAGTTGGTTCTTCGCTTTGTTGTTAGGATTTCGCTGTGGAATTGAATCGCATGACGTTGTTTTTTTCCAGTCGAATGGGAACACGCTGCCTTTGTTTTGCGGCCATTCTATTGATGGTTGGCGGATGCCGACCGAATCCTAGTGAACCGAGTGATCCGGGTGAGAAGCGAGGTAAGGCCCCGGTCGAAGTTTCCGCGACGGTGGGGATGGTGGCCGATCTGGTGCGAAGCGTGGGAGGAGGGCGTGTGAGGGTAACACAGATATGCGGCTCGGGTGTCGATCCGCATTTGTACAAGCCGACGCGAGATGACGTTCAAGCTCTCATCACTTCCGAGATGGTCTTTTACTCGGGCTTGATGCTCGAAGGCAAGATGTCCGATTCGCTGGTCAAAATTGCCCGATCCAAACCGGTTATCGCCGTTACAGAGTCGATCGACCCATCGAATCTATTGGAACCCGAGGACTTTGGCGGGCATTTGGACCCGCATGTTTGGATGGATGTCGCGACGTGGAGCAAGTGCGTTGACATCATCGCAGAGGAACTGTCCAAGTATGACAAGTCAGGCGCCACCGAGTACCGCGAGAATGCGGATCGTTACAAGGCGCAAATGTTGCAATTGCATGAGTATGGGACCCGGGTGATCGCCACCGTTCCCGAGGCGAGTCGGATTTTGATCACGTCCCACGATGCATTCAATTACTTTGGCAGGGCTTACGGGCTCAATGTCATGGGGGTACAAGGTATCTCGACGGAGTCTGAGGCGGGTCTACAACAGATCAATGAACTTGTGAAATTGATCGTTGAAAATAAAGTTCAGACCGTATTTGTGGAGAGCAGCGTATCGAGAAAGAATATCGACGCGCTGGTAGAGGGGGCCAAATCCAAAGGGCACACCGTTCAAGTAGGTGCGAAGGAGCTATTTAGCGACGCTATGGGAGCTACGGGGACGTATGAGGGGACGTATATCGGCATGCTTGATCACAATATCACGGTCGTAGCGCGGGGGCTCGGCGGTGAGGCACCGGCGTCGGGCTTTCAAGGAAAGCTAACACCATGAGTTTGGCAATCGGCTCGTCGATCGTTCCTCTGTCCGTTCGCGACCTCACTGTGGCCTATCATCGCAAACCGGTCATTTGGGACGTCGCTTTCGATTTACCCATGGGTTCTCTTGTTGCCATTGTGGGGCCGAACGGTGCAGGCAAGAGCACTCTCTTGAAAGCGGTGATGGACCTGGTTCCCAAGGCTTCGGGGAAAGTGGAGGTCTACGGTCAAGCCTACCGTCGCACTCGCAATCGAGTCGGGTACGTTCCGCAACGTGAAAGCGTGGATTGGGACTTCCCGATCGATGCGCTCGAAGTGGTTACGATGGGATTGTATAGCAAGATCGGTTGGTGCTTGCCTGTCCAGAAACGGCATCGGCAAGCGGCCATGGAGGCCCTTCGCCAAGTCGGCATAGCTGAACTTGCGAATCGCCAGATCAGTCAACTTTCGGGTGGACAACAGCAACGTACGTTTCTTGCCCGAGCATTAGTTCATGACGCGGACCTTTACCTGATGGACGAGCCATTTGCCGCAGTCGACGCGGCGACCGAAAAAGTGATCGTCGAGATCCTCAAAGAGCTCAAGGGGCGTGGAAAGACTGTTGTCGTAGTGCATCATGACCTTCAAACGGTCAAAGAGTACTTTGATCATGTGGTGCTGCTCAATATGCGCGTCGTTGCGCATGGGCCCGTGGACTCCGTCTTCACTCCTGAAAACCTTCAACGAACGTATGGCGGACGGTTGACCTTGCTGGATGAAGCGACCGAGGCGATGCGGCGGCGGGAGCGAAGCTTATGAGCACTGCGATGCGAAAGGCGATCACGTGCGTCACCTTAGGTGCTTGCGTCCTCATGACGTGGTTGCCGCTCAACGCAGGTTCGAACGGAACACAATCGATAGCTGATCGCCATGTGGAGTGGCCACGCTGGGAGCAAGTGCGAAGACTGCTCGTGATGGAAGATTACAACACGCGAGTCGTGATCCTGGGTGTTGCCATTTTAGGTGCGGCAACGGGATTGGTGGGCAGTTTTACTCTGCTTCGGAAACGCGCGCTCATGAGCGATGCCTTGGCGCATGCGAGCCTTCCTGGAATTGCCTTGGCATTTATGATTGCAACCCAATTGGGTGTGTCGGGAAAATCGATGCCGCTTTTGTTGCTTGGAGGTACCGTATCCGGATTGGTCGGGGTTGGACTCATCCTCACGATTCAGTACATGACGCGAATTAAACAAGACGCTGCACTGGGTATTATCCTCAGCGTCTTTTTCGGGATAGGGACCGCCTTGCTTGGCCTATGTCAACAGTTTGGGGCAGGAAATGCCGCCGGACTGGAGTCCTTTATCTATGGCAAATCGGCGTCGATGAGCTCCGCGGACGTCAAGTTGATCAGTGTGGCAGCCTTTGTCGGAATGCTTGGCTGTGTATTGCTTTTTAAGGAGTTCAAACAACTTTGCTTCGACGAGGCGTTTGCAAGATCGACCGGAGTTCCCACGGTTTTTCTGGACGTCGTGATGATGATGTTCGTCGTGTTAGTAACCATGGTTGGATTGCAAGCCGTTGGACTTGTGCTCGTCGTTGCTTTGCTCGTCATACCGCCTGCCTCGGCGCGATTTTGGACAGAAAAAATGTGGCCAATGGCAGCCATTGCGTCCTTGGTTGGGATGCTAAGCGGCATCGTGGGCGCGGGGCTAAGCGATCTGTTTCCACGGCTTCCATCGGGTGCCATGATTGTTTTGGTCTGCAGTCTCCTTTTTGGAATCAGCTTTGTTTTTGGTACGGCGCGTGGAGTCGTTGTCCGCATGGTTCGACGGCGCTGGCTCAATATGCGAATCGAACGCCAACACCTTTTGCGAGGCGCCTACGAATTGATCGAATCGAGAACCGCTGCTGATCATATTTCTGGGGAAAGAAATGTGTCTTTGAATGCGTTGCTCGACCTGCGTAGCTGGACTCGTAAGCAGCTTCTCGCAGGAATTCGTCGAGCCGAACGAGACGAACAACTGCGTCTTCACGGGGATTCGGTCTATTTGACCCAGGCCGGAATTGCAGAAGCCGCTCGATTGACAAGGCAACATCGTTTGTGGGAACTGTACTTGATTCATCACGCCGACGTGGCGCCCGGGCGTGTGGATCGAGATGCCGACGATATCGAGCATGTGCTGGAACCTGAATTGGTGGATGAACTCGAAGTGCTGCTCAATCAATCCGCAATTCGTATTGCGGTACCACACAATCCACATCGGGATGAAGTGGTGCCAAGATGAACAATGTCGCTTTCGTGGCAACCATTGCATGGACGTGGAGCTTGGATGGGTGGATCGTCCTCACCGGAGCGCTGTGCGCAGTCGCTGCCTCACTCCTCGGAAATTTTCTGGTCCTTCGCAAACTCAGCATGCTGGGTGATGCAGTATCTCACGCTGTGTTGCCGGGATTGGCAGTTGCATTCTTGATCAGTGGTAGTCGGAGCAGTTTGCCGATGTTCTTGGGCGCTGTCGTGGTCGGTGTGTTGACGGCGGTAGCTACGGAATGGGTTCGCAAGTTAGGCCGAGTGGACGAGGGAGCTTCGATGGGCGTTGTCTTTACAACCCTCTTTGCGCTGGGGCTGCTTTTGATTGTCCAAGCTGCGGACCATGTTGATCTCGATGCGGGATGTGTACTCTATGGAGCTATCGAGTTGACGACGTTGGATATGGTTCGCATCGGTGGACTCGAGATTCCACGCGCTGTGGTAGTGCTCGTGCCCGTGCTCTTGTTCAATGGAACCTTTCTTGTTTTGTTTTACAAAGAACTCAAGATTTGCGCCTTTGACGCTTCGATGGCAACTGCCATGGGTATCTCGTCGACCGCGATGCACTATGCGTTGATGGTGCTCGTTGCGATCACTGCCGTTGCGAGCTTTGAACGAGTTGGCAATGTCTTGGTAGTTGCCATGTTTGTGGTGCCACCTGCCACAGCCTATCTTTTGACCGATCGGCTGTGGGTCATGATCGTACTCTCGTGCATCTTGGCCGCGACGGGAGCGGTCCTTGGCCATGTGGGGGCGATTGCGATTCCAAGTTGGTTTGGATTCAAAAGCACGACTACTGCCGGAATGATGGCGGTGGCCGTGGGTGCCTTTTTTTTCCTCGCACTGCTGTTCGCACCCAAACATGGGCTTGTCGCCAAATGGCTGCATCAATGGCGACTCGCACACAAGATTCTCTGCGAAGACATTCTTGCTTTTCTGTTTCGGAGCGAGGAACGATCGGTCGCCGCGAGCGTGGATCGTCGATTGTTGTCGTGCGAATTGATTGCCGGAATTATTTCGATGAGTTTCGCAATTTGGAGTCTCCGCCGGCGGAATGAGATCGCTCTCGTTGGGAATACCATCACACTATCAAAGCGGGGTCGTGATTCTGCCCGAGAGCTCGTGAGATCCCATCGACTTTGGGAACAGTACTTGGTCGAACAAGCGGACATGGATAGTACTCGCATCCATAGCAAAGCCGAACAGTTAGAGCACTTTACGAACCCCAACTTGCTCGAAAAGCTGGATGCCGAGACGAGTCAGCCAGAACGTGATCCGCATGGTACGGTCATCCCACGAAAGACAAAAGAACCCAATTGAAAGGAGCTGGAAGTAATTTACCAACCCACGTAGATGTTTTGCTCCGCAAAACACTGTGTAGATGTTTTGCTCCGCAAAACACTGTGGCGCTCAACCGGTTTTGCGGAGCAAAACCTCCACATTTGCAG
>JBEBHM010000155.1:0-13652 GCA_040080875.1 Pirellula sp. | reverse complement strand
GCCGCGATCATTCGTGTCTTGAGGAAGTCGATCATCGGCGTCCAGAATTCTGTGCCCATCAGGATGATCGGAAAGTTCTCGATTTTCTTGGTTTGGATGAGCGTGACGGTTTCAAAGACTTCATCGAGCGTTCGAATCTCCACGTCAACACTGCCAACGGTTGATAAATCAACTGGAGCATTGGCGACATTCGAGTCTAGCTCTAGAAACGAACTGCTCGGCGTGTTGGCTGAAACGTTGATTTGTTTTGTTTCTCGACGATCCCCCAACGCGAATGGGTGCACGCCCCATTGCGAATCGCCATTTGCGGACTCGCGAAGTTTTTCAAAAACGCTCGGTATCGGCTCGAACGACTCGATGCGTCCCGAATATCCAAGCCAGCGTATCTCCTGAGCGAATTGACCGGTATTGGCTCCCACATCCAAGACGCATTGAATTCCAAAATCGTTCAAGTACTTGACGATTGGAAATCGACTGATGTATCTCCCACGCTTCATCATTTGATGAAGCACGAAATTCTTGGTATTGCGGATGAGCCAATTCAAAATAGTCGATTACCTATTGCTTCGGATACACGATACGAAGATGTCCACATGACTTTATGAGCGTGCGCAATTCTGCTCGCATGTAGCGGAAACCGTCAAGGTTTTCGAGGCGTTGTCGAAACGCTTGACGCGTTCCGCTACGGCAGAATTGTGCACCATCATTTAGCTCAAACTCGATTCGAGAATGGCCCGTATGCGTTTTGCTGCCGTTCCATCACCGTAGGGATTCTGCAATTTACTCCTCTCGGAGTACTCGTTGGTGTTGTCAAGCAAGAACGCCACTTCATGGAGAATTCGCTGCGGGTCGGTACCAACCAAACGACACGTTCCTGCTTCAATACCCTCTGGCCTTTCGGTCGACTCTCGCATCACCAAGACGGGTTTACCAAGCGATGGAGCCTCTTCTTGCACGCCACCCGAATCGCTCAAAATAATGTGGCATCGATCCATCAACCAAACAAAATCTTGATAGCCGACGGGTTCGATCAATTCGATCCTCGGGTTGCCTCGCAACAGACGATTCACCGGCTCGCGGACATTTGGATTTAGGTGAACGGGATAGAGTAATCCGACGTCGGGATACCTTTGCGATATCTGCAAGAGCGACTTGCATATGTCCTCGAACGCTGCGCCGAAAGACTCGCGTCGATGGCCGGTAATCAAGATGAATCGCCCTTCGGACGCAGTTAAAAATCGATCTCGAAAAGGGATGGATATCGAGTTCCGCTCTGCGACATCTGCTGCGGTCACACCAGAGCTCCGCAGTCGGTCTCGCATCCATAGCAATGCATCGATGACGGTATTTCCTGTCACATGGCAACTCGATGCGGGGATTTGTTCTCGCAACAAGTTTTGACGACTATGTTCTGTCGGCGCAAAAGCCCATCTGCACAGAGGAGACGTGAGCCTGCGGTTCATCTCTTCTGGCCATGGCGAACGCATATTTCCTGTTCGGAGACCAGCTTCCACGTGCCCGATTGGGACATCCGCAAACGCGGCCGCCAGCGACGCAGCCAAGACCGTGGTGGTGTCCCCTTGTACGAGGATGGCGGCCGGTTTGTTCTGCATCAAGTATTCATACACTGCATTCATGGCTTTAGCGGTCATCGAAACCGGCGTTTGGCCAGGTTGCATCAATTCCAAATCGGTGTCGGCTACCAGATCGAAACTCCCCAATGCCTGAGCGAGCATTTCCCGATGTTGCCCGGTCGAAAGCAAAATTGGACGGAGGGAATTGGATCTTCGCAATTCCTGCATGACCGGGGCCATTTTGATCGCTTCCGGCCGAGTACCAACAACGACGACGACGTTCTGAGTGGGCATTATTCGCTTGCTAAACGATCCGAAATAGGTGACTTGGGAGACATGTAGAGCCACACCTGTGGCGCCGGTCTTCCTTCGTCCAAGAGTTCGACGAAGCCCTTATCTAAATCAATGTGAGCAGGAATTTTGGGCGTCGAGCGAGTGGAAATTCTCTGAATACTGTGAGTCGCCTCAAACTTGGCCAACAAGTCTCGGGTAAGGTTCGGTCGAATGAAGTCATGCACCTCGACTAGTACGATGGACTTCTTCAGCGAGGGCGTTAGGTTCGCGTCAAGGAGGTCCCCTTCGAATCCTTCGCAATCACAGATCACCAATGGCCGAGATGTGTTGCTCAAATCCACCTCGAGTGTCTCCGGCGATGCGGCGACTTTGATTTCAATCTTTCGTTGGACATTGTTCGCAATCGCCAGTCGATTGAGCAAGAATCGTGCGCGCCGATCGATGTCATATCCAATGACTCTTAAGTCAGGACGTTTGTAGGCGAACCCGACCGCGTAGTACCCCTCTGCTGTTCCAATGTCGATCACGCAATCGATGGGCATCGAGAGCAACTCCCGAACGACATCATGCAATTCGCTTTCGTAGCTCCCAACGATTTTAGGTAAATAGGCGCTGCCCGCGGCCTGTCGGATGTAACGCATACCCTGGAAAGGCCCTGACAAAACACAGTCAGGAAATCCCAAACTCTGCAACGCTTGCTCGATTCGCCGGGAAGCCACCGTTGGAAATGCAGCCCGTTTCAGTGTCTCAAGGGCAACGACCGTAGAAACCGGAAACCAAGTCCTGACAAAACTAGCCATCGACATGGCTTGGCACCGCTCCTTTCCGATCAGAAAGAATCTTCTCGTAGTATTCCAGGTGCTTCGTTGTTGACAACTTGACGCTGAAATTGTCGCAAGCGATTCGTGACGCAGCCTGCGATAGCTCATTGCGAAGTTGTTGGTTATTGATCAGAGATTCAATAGCACGCGCGAACGCGGCCGGGTCTCTTGGTGGAACCAGCAACCCGTTCTTGCCATCCCATACTTGTTCTGGAATCCCTCCTACGGCGCTCGCAATCACTGGCGTCCCACAGGCCATCGCCTCGGTCATCGTGAGTCCCCATACCTCTTCGATTCCGGCATGTAGGAATACGTCGGAAGCGCGGTAGTGCTGAGCCAGCAAATTACGGTCTGATACAAACGGGAGCCCGATCATTTCCACGTTCCCGATGCGATGTTCTACCGTTTCGTTACCACCGACAGTCATGAAAACAATTCTCGTCGACCATTGCTTTTGTCCAATGATATCCATGGCCGCACGCAACGTTGGCCAGTCTTTGTAGAAACTGTTCTCGATCGACTGGGCCGCGTACATCAACACGATGGCATCGGTTGGCAAATTCAGTTGCATTCGCGCTGCGTTTTTGTCCCCAGGCGAAAACGTCTCCGTGTCGCAACTGTTGGTGATGAGTCGCAGCTCCTGCATTCCACGCGACAGGATCGAATCCGGAATTCGGTCGTAAGTCCACTGGCTCGGTGCCTTGACGTAGTACTGGCTACGGTCGTAGAGGCCCCGCTTGGTTTCCCAGTTCTCGTTGGCTCGGTCGAACCGAATTTCGGGAGGCGCGTTTAGGTACTTGCAAGGCTTGCAACCCGTTTTCCAACGATCGCAATCGCGAAAATAGCTGCAATGACCTGTAAATGGCCAATTGTCCTGCAAGTCAATCACGACCGGCACGCGACGCGACAACTCTGGCAAGACTCTCAGATCAAAGTACCCCGCGTGCAGGTTCCATAGGTGGACGATATCCGGTGGGCGTGGAGCGCGTTCCAGAACGGTTCTGGTGCCGGGAAATGAGAAATCCTCATACCCCTGGTATACTCTCAACGTTCTCAGCGGCTGCCCTATCGCGATGGCAATCCGCCTGCGTTTGAATTGATGCGGTTCCACTTTCTCGTTTTCCAGATCGAGCCCAAACGAGCGCAACCAAAATCGGGCCCAAGAGTTTCGCGATCGATCGTTTCCGAGCGTGTACACATCCGCGTCGTCGGAATATTTGACACGTACAGCGAGCATGACGTCGTGACCTCGCCGAATCATCTCGTCTCTCAAGTCGGCCGCTTGCCGATAGGCTCCGCCGCCTGAGTCCGCACCGTTTACGTAAAGTATTCGCATGCGATTAGAGGCTATGACCCCAATCCTCGTTGCCTGCGACCAAACAAGCCAATCAGAATCGATCTCGATCTGCTTGAGAACTGCCGCCAAGTCTCTGGAGCGATGAATTTTAGCAAAGGTACGTACAAGAGCGTGAAGACCATCAACGAAACAACGAATCGATACAATGCCCCGCTTCCATCCGATCCGAATTGATAAATGTTCTGAAGATAACTACTTGATGCATAAGCCAATAAATTGCACACGCCGGATATCAACAAAGCAGGACCGTAGAAGCTCCAAAGATCTTTCAGACTCCCCGTTTCATACCGGGTCAGCCAATGTGCTCCTAGAACAGAAAACACAATGGCAATCCCAACGCCGAGCGATACGCCCAGGACTCCACCGCAAAACCACGCAATCGGAACGAATAGCAGATACCACAAAGCGGAAAGTGCGCCGTTCCAAAACAAAAGGTCGTTTCGACGCACGGCCGAAAAGAAACTGTTGTAAAGCATGAACACGCCACCTCCAGCCATCGACAGGCTCAGGAGTTGAAAATAGGGGATGCCAGGCCACCATTCCGGTTTGAACAACAATTGAAACATCGGTTCACCCACCATGGCTTGCATCATCGACAACGGGATCAAAATTGGGGCGATGAGCACCATCCCTTTAGCGAATACAGCATACTGCCTAGCGGAATCGCTCCCGAGACTTGTCAAACTCGGAAATAATACGCTGGCTGCATTGGTCGCAAATAGCCGAGTTGATTGCAGTGACTGATTGAAGGCATACGAATAAATGCCGAGCTCCGTTGACGACGAGAGTTTTCCTATGATCAATAAATCCGTGTTCGCACTGATCGCATACATCAAGCGAGTCGCTTGGATGTATCCTGCATCTGCCAAAAAATGTTTCCATCGCTGCATACGGAAATTACCGCGAATTCGAACATCGGCGAATTGCCACAATCCGACGGTATAGACGAGTTGCCCAACCATGGTACCGATCAGTACACTCGCGGCTTTGAAACTGAGGAGCGCCAGCACGGTAGTCGTTGCTGTCATCGTGATACTCTGCAACAGCCCCAACAAGGACAAGAATCGAAAGCGAAGGTTCAAATTATGTTGAGCGCCAGGAACGGTAGCCAAAGTCATGAGCGGCGCCGAAAACGAGGCCAACACAATGAGTACGGTGACCGATCCGTCCTGATAAAACCATCCTCCCAAGGGTGCCAAAACCCACATCAGCACCATGCAAGCCATACCGAGTGTTAATGACATCCAAAACGCAGGACCCGCCCATAGGTGAAATTTGTTCTTGCGTTGAACTAAGATGTCTTCAAGTCCCGTCTTGAGCGGTAAAAAAGCAAAAGCTGCAAACGTGGAAGCCATCGTCAAGGGCGCGTAATCGGCTGGCGTCAACAAGTACGCCAACAAGGTTAATTGAACAAACGAAAGGAGCTTTGTAAGGACTGAATTCGCCAGCATCCAAACCATGCCCTCGGTGGCCTGCCGACGTACATGCGCTGAATTGGACACGCCGCTTGGGAGTTGTTCGTCAGTGGTCAATTGACTCTGAGTAACAGTATCACCCTTTGCGGTTTTTCCATGCGTTGACAATTTGTTCGATGGTGCTACTCAACGAATGGGTGATATCCCATTTAGGAAAATGGCTACGCATTTTTCGCAAGTCGCTGTAGTAACAAATGTGGTCGCCGATTCGATTCTCATCCACGTACGTGTACTTTTGCTCACGACCGGTGAACGACTCCGCAATCTTGAATGCTTCCAAAATGGAACAACTGTTAGGTTTGCCTCCGCCCAAATTGTAGACTTCTGCACATCGCGGTCCGTCGATAAACGCCTCCATGAACTTGGCGACGTCTTCGGAGTGAATGTTGTCTCGAACTTGCTTTCCCTTGTATCCAAAGACTCGATACTCACGGCCCTCAAGATTGCACTTGACGAGATAACTTAGAAAGCCGTGCAACTCCACGCCGGAATGGTTAGGGCCAGTCAAGCAGCCACCTCGCAAACAACAAGTCGGCATGTTGAAGTACCGCCCATACTCTTGAACTACGATGTCAGCCGCCACCTTGGAAGCTCCGAACAAGGAGTGTTTCGATTGGTCGATCGAAAAGTCCTCGGCGATCCCATGTGCGTAAATCGGGTCAGCATAATCCCATCGCGTTTCCAGTTCCTTGAGCTCAATCGTATTCGGTCGATCGCCATATACCTTGTTGGTCGACATATGAACGAACGGCGATTCAGGGCATGCCTGACGAACAGCTTCTAACAAATTGAATGTGCCAACCGCGTTCGTATCGAAATCATCGAATGGTATTGCGGCCGCGCGATCATGGCTGGGTTGAGCTGCCGTGTGGACGATCGCGTTTGGACGAAGCCGTTTGACCAACGCCATGATTCCATCGCGATCTCGAATATCTACCTCGTGGTGTTCATAACCTGGGATTTCGCGACCAAGCCTCAATTGATTCCATCGCGTATCCCCTTGCGGACCGAAAAACACGGCGCGTTGGTTATTGTCCAATCCATGAATCTTCCATCCCTTGGATGAAAAACTTGTGCATACTTCGGACCCAATCAATCCCGATGAACCGGTTACCAACAGAGACTTCATTGTTTCCCTTGCAATAATGACAAATCGTGGTCGACCATAATGCGAACTAAATCAGGCATGTGCGTCGTGGCCTTCCAGCCCAACACTCTCTCTGCCTTGGAAGCGTCTCCCAAAAGCGATTCGGGATCGGCGGGGCGAGTGTAACGTTTGTCGATCTCCACATGCTCGCGCCAATCAAGTCCAACGTGTTCAAAAGCGGCTTGAGCAAAGTCCCGTACCGTGTAGCTCGTCCCTGTGGCGAGAACATAGTCGTCGGGCTGATTGTGCTGTAGGATCATCCACATCGCCTCCGCAAACTCTTTCGCATATCCCCAGTCGCGCGCGGATTCAATCGATCCAAGCGTCAACGTGTTTTGAAGTCCCATCTTGATTCTCGCGGCCGCTAATGTGATCTTTCGCGTCACAAAATTCTCGGATCGCCGTGGGCTCTCGTGGTTGTAACAAATCGCATTGCAAAAAAATAATCCGTGCGACTCGCGATAAACTCTAACAAGCTGAGTCGCAAACGCCTTAGCGCAACCGTACGGTGAATTGGGATTCTGGGGTGTCTGCTCGTCTTGGGGAGAATGTCTTGGTGTTCCAAAAATCTCGCGGCTACTCGCGTGTAAGAATTTGGGCCGAAATTCGTGATCGCGGAGAATCTCCATGATGCGAAGCGTCCCCATGGCCGTCAATTCGCATGTGCTTTCAGGAATTTCAAAACTCAGACCTACGTGCGATTGGCCTGCCAAATGATAAAATTCATCTGGCTTAGTCTCCGATACAATGCGCCGAATCGATGTTGTATCCGACAAATCCGCGTAGTGAAGAAACAAGCTCCTTTCATATACGTTGGAGTCTCGGTACGCATCGTTCAATCGATGTCGCTCCAGCGTACTGCTTCGACGCACCAAACCATGCACCGTGTAACCTTTGCTTAACAAAAGCTCACACAGGTAAGATCCATCCTGACCGGTTATGCCGGTTATGATTGCTGTTGACAAAGAAGGCTCAGTTTTTGACTAGACTTGTTCCAAAATTCAATCAGCTAAGTGTAGACTTCGTTCCCGTGGGTGACAATCTATCCCATTTATGTCCCGATGGAATTTGCGCTTCCATGGATCTTTTTTGGCTTACACTTTTGGCTTACACGGAGTGTAGTCTGACAAACAAAGATTAGACCCATGATTGTGTTCGGTAAAGTTGCTTCTGACCGGAATTAGCCTTTGAGAACAACTCAATCGATACAATCGGCTTCGCCAATTCAGTTTGGATGAAGAAGTGTTGCGATCGGTTCAATCCATGAAGTCCAAACAATCGGAAAATCTGAGATGAGCTACGTTGGATTTCGCCCCGTTCAAGGCGTGTCTTTGGTCGGTTTCTTTTTCTTAGTCTTTGGTTTCAAGATTGGAGTTAATTCATCAACAAAATCCTGAGCATCGCTAAAACGTCGGTAAACGCTTGCAAACCGTACGAACGCCACCTGATCGATCTCCCTAAGAAACTCCATGCATAGTTTTCCAATTTCCTCGCTCGTTACCTCTTTTTCGTAGTTGTCGAGGATATGCGATTCAATTTCCGCCGCGAGTTTCTCAACGTCTTCCGCGCTGATCTTTCTCTTCCAGCAAGCAGCTCGCAACCCTCGCTCGATCTTAACGCGACTGAAGTCCTGTTGCGTCCCGTCCCGCTTGCGCACTTGCAATAGCCCCTCGACGCGTTCGTAAGTCGTAAATCGGCGTCTGCAGTGATTGCAAAAGCGACGGCGTCGAATTGCCTTTCCATCCTCGACAATTCGAGAGTCTCGAACCCCGTCATTGTCGCTATAGCAATATGGACAACGCATGATGTAAGCGAACCAAGTCGAATAGTGTTTTCAGTGCTCCCGAACTAATTTCGCTGCCATTTTCGCAGGACCATCGCTTTTGTTCAACCCGCACCGGTCGAAAGGGGCTTGTCCCCGTCACACGACGCTCAACCCGAACCGAGCGTAAGGGGCTTGCGTCGCCGGCGCACGAACGCCTTGCAATCGCATTCGATCGATCGTAAGACTAGAATAACCCCTTTTCCAGTCCGGTCGTGATTCCTTATCGAAACCATTGCCCAAATATGAGCGAACCCACCCAGCCCAATCCAAACTCGAACGCAAAGAGTACGGCAAGGCTTTTTCTGCCACTCATCTTTGCTGGGTTATTTATGGTTACCGGAATCTGCGTCTTAATCTTCCTGGGACGCGAAAAAGCCCGAATCATTGGCCAAACGATCACGGACCTCGATATTCAACCGCTCTTGGTCGCTGACAAACCAATTGCGCCCGACGACATGAAAGGAAAAGTCGTTGTACTCCATTTCTGGGGCTACTGGTGCAGTCCTTGTCTCAAGGAATACCCAGGCATTGTTGAACTGCAAAAAAAATATCAATCGGATCCGTCAGTACTTTTTCTTAGCATTGCCAGCAAAGAACGCAACGACGATACGAAAGACGCTTTGGCGTTTTATACGGAGAAATACCTTATCCGAATCGACGCGCAGAAATTGCCCGTCTACCATGACCCTGCAGAATACTCGCGTGTTCAAATTAGCCAACTCCTAACCGCCGGTGGGTTCGTATATCCAACGACGCTAGTCATCGACGGACAAGGTCGAGTCGTGGACGTTTGGCGATCATCAATCGACAAATCAACGCTTGACAAAGCGATCCAAAAAGCCAAATCGCAATCCGCAAAAGGCTAAAAATAACTGAGGTAGTGGAGGTTATTAAACCTCCCAAATCGCAGGGATCTTTCACAAGATCCACTACGTTTAGAACGGGATCGTCCTATTGTTCGGACTATAACGATTAATTCGCGAAACAATTGTTTGCCTAGCCGCTTCTGAGACCTACACTTCGATAGTCCAAGCCAATTCTCTCGGTCTCCACCATGTTGCTAAATCAACTAGTCGACAAACTCCATCAACAACTTCCGTCGGCAAACGAGCGTCGCATTGCTTGCTTAGCCATGTTGATGTGCGATCGCGAACCGCAGTTGACTTTCCTAAACTCCAACGCGCGGTTCTCCAGTCTCTTGGAGGAGATCCAGATCAAGATGCAATCGATCGATGATCAACACGCCGCAGTTGCAACGGAACTTGACGACCTTGCGTCGACCCAGCCGTGTGAGTTTGAACCAAAACACGTCTGGACCCTCATCCGCGCCATCAAAGTGCAAAGCCAATTTGTCGACCTGCTCACCGGTGCTCAAACAGACAGTCTTGTGGAGCGTTAATAGATTGGAGCTGAACGGAGTCTCTCATCAACTCTTCAACTTCAAACTTCGAACTTCAAACTTCCTCCCCGTGATCCTCTCGTACGCCTCGACGTACCTCGCACGTGTCCTTTCGACGATATCGTCTGGCAACATGGGGGGCGGACTGTTCTTATCCCAAGACGTCGTCGATAAGTATTCGCGAACAAACTGCTTGTCGAACGAAGCCTGCGGTCTCCCAGGTTGCCACTCGTCTGCCGGCCAAAAACGTGAACTATCAGGGGTAAGCACTTCGTCGATGAGAATCACCCGATCGTCCCACCACCCCCATTCAAGCTTGGTGTCTGCAATGATGACACCGTTTTCCCTCGCTAGCTTGACTCCCTGCTCATAGACCTCCAGCGTCTTGCGCCTCAACTCCAACGCAAGTGACTCGCCGATCGAGGCGACCATGACTTCAAAAGACACGTTTTCATCGTGGCCCGATTCTGCTTTGGTCGCCGGTGTGAAAATGGGATTCGGTAGCAAGTTGCATTGTTTCATACCCTTGGGAAGCTCAATGCCGCATACCTGTCCGGTGGCTTGATAGTCTTTCCAACCACTCCCTTCGAGGTATCCCCGCACAACACATTCAAACGGGATCACGCGAGCTTTCCTAACAACCATACATCTTCCCTCAAGCGCATGCTGAGGGTCTAATCGGCGAACATGTTCTGGGACGGAACTCGAAACCAGATGATTCTCAACGCCTAGTTTCTCAAACCAAAACAGACTCAGCTGGGTCAAGATCCTGCCTTTGTCTGGTATTCCATTTGGCATGACCCAATCGAATGCGCTGATTCGATCGGTACTGACAATCAGAAGCTCGTTTCCAAGATCATAACAATCGCGTACTTTGCCTTGCCGTCGCGGAAACGGAAGCTGCGTTTCAAGCAACGGATGGGTCATTTGACCTCTTCAGCAGTCATTTTGTAAATTGCATAGTGGCTTCCGTCATCGTTTCGATAGGCCTCTGGGTCTATTTCCAATTTCCCTTTCACTGTGACAACACGAGTCGAAAACGTCGCGGACTTGCCAGGCGCCATCGTGACCATGACGCAATCATAAAGTGCCGCACCCGGACCAAAGCAACACTCCTTGTTGTCTCGCACCAAAACAAATTGCTTGATTCCAGATTGTTGAAAAACAGAAATCGGCAGGATAAAGCCTCGCAACTTAAAAGTCTTTTTTTCTAGCTCTTTGATTTCTGGCGTTATCAGCTCGGTCTTAAACTGCCCACCCTTTTCGAGATCAAATTTCAGATCATCGAAAGTAATCTCGCCCCGTTTTCGAGCAGCTTCTCGAGCCTTGCGATCCTCTGCAACTTGTCGCTCGGACTTCGGCTCGGTTTTCGGATCCGTTAAATCCGTTCTTCGAGACTGGCCGTTTTCTTTCGGACTTTCCGTACTCGGATTGGGTTTGGGTTCTTTACCATCATCAGGTACGGTCGGGCTAGCTTCGCAAATACAAGCAATCGCAGCAAAAAGCCCAAGTGCAATCACACAGGAGAGTGCATTCAGTGCATGCAACCGTTCGCAATAGATCTTGGGCATACTTGGCTCACTTATTGTCGTAGACACCGGTCGAGGGACACCGGTCAAGGTAAATCCTCATTCATGTTAACGACTTGGCGCTCGCTAGGCCATACTGGTCTCGTTGCTCCTGTCCATTGAAACCGACAAAACTGGTGTTGTGGCGACCAAGGACTGACGTTCAGCCGGGTATTCGCTAAAATGAAAAGGCTGTTTTTACATGCATTATGCCCTTTGCACCTGTCAGCCTCCCCCATGGGGCGACACCTGACCTTCCAGGACCAATCATGCGAGCGACGATAGTCATTTCCCTGGCGGCTTACGCCATTCTTACTTCTTTGATGAGCGGTTGTGGTCAGAAACCGCCTCTCGACCAATCCAGTGCCGGTGCCAACGGATCAAACGACGTCGCGCACCAAGCGCCCGATTCACCGCAAGAAGTGTCGCTTCCAAGACAAGTGTCCGTTCGCGTCACCGGCATGATGTGCCCGCACGGATGCCTTAAAGACGTAAAGCAAGTCATCGAAAAAAAGAACGATGTGGTTTCGATCGAGTTGACGCCCCAAAAGGACCCGGACGTTATCGACAATCCTGTCGTAGTGGTTACGTATAACGGAGTCTTGAATCGCGACGAAACAACCAAGGCAATTCTTGCGGCCGGGTTCGAAAAAGTGGAATTCCTGGAATAGTACAAACTTGACGTCGGCACCTCAAATTCCGCAGGTGTTCTTTGCGAGAAGGAGTTCCAATTGAAATTGTTATCGTGTTTTGGGCTTGGTACGTCATGGTTTCAGATTCGCAGCGCATGCTTTCGGAATGGCAGAGAGGGTAGGTCATGAGCGACGTCGCGTCCCAACCCAAACAGGCACCTCAATCCAACACCGCCCGCCGTCCCTTCACGCACCTGCATTGCCATAGCCACTACAGTTTGCTTGATGGCGCAAGTCCGATCGGCAAACTACTTCAGCGGGCCAAATCGCACGGCATGACCTCGCTGGCGATCACCGATCACGGAAATCTCCACGGTGCGCTCGAGTTTTACAAGAAGGCCAAGGACCTTGGCATCAATCCCATCCTGGGCTACGAAGCCTACGTGGCCCCCGGGAGCCGCTTCGAACGCGACGCGGCTTCCTCCAAAGAAGCTGCATTCCACCTGACGCTACTCGCCAAGAATCGGACTGGCTTCAAGAACTTGGTCCGGCTCGCTTCCATCGCGAGCCTCGAAGGCTTTTATTTCAAACCCCGCATCGACAAGCAAGCTCTGGCAGCCCATAGCGAAGGAATTATCTGCCTCAGCGGTTGTGTCTCCAGCGAGTTTTCGCGTGCCATCCTCAAGGGCTACGATACCGACGCCGCCATCCAAGAGGCGATCGCGGTGACTCAGTGGTTCGAAAAAGTGTTCGAAGATCGATTCTTTATCGAGATCATGAACAACCACCTTGAAATCCAACGTCAACAGATGGCCGGTGCCATCGAGGTGGCCAACCGTGTCGGTATTCCACTCGTCGCAACCAGCGACGCGCATTACGTGGATCGCGAAGATGCCGATGTCCAAGATGTCTTGCTGTGTATTAGCACCGGCAAATTCCGGACGGATCGAAATCGAATGCAGATGGAGGGGACTGAGTTTTATCTTCGCTCTGCAGAAGAAATGTATTCGCATTTTCCAGGACACTCCGATGCGGTGGCGCGTTCGCAAGAGATTGCAGACAGCGTAGAAATCGACTTAGAGCTCGGCGCACGCAATTTCCCGTCGTACACGATCCCGGAAAAACTGACGCCAGACGAGTATCTTCGAAAACTCTGCACCGAAGGATTGATGGCTCGGTATGCCAAGAACCCTGAAATGCTGTCCGATGGAAAGCTTGCACAAGTTGTCTTGGATCGATTGGATCGCGAGCTCGGTGTCATTGAAAAGCTTGGTTTCTCCAATTATTTTCTTATCGTTTGGGATTTTGTTCGGTATGCACGGGAGATCAACGTCCCTGCAACGGCACGCGGTAGCGGCGTAGGTGCACTTGTTTGTTATGCGCTCTACCTTTCACACGTTTGCCCGATCAAATACGACTTGCTGTTCGAAGTCGCGCTGGTTTACCGCTTCGACGTTTTGGCGCTTACAATCCGGGAATAGGGCGAAGCGCCGGCGGCGTTGACGGCGCGGATGCGGTAGCGATAGGCGGTATTCGACGCCAGTCCCGAATCGGTATAGC
>JBEBHM010000830.1:0-3648 GCA_040080875.1 Pirellula sp. | reverse complement strand
GTCACAGGCCATGTTTCTACCGCAAAGATTGAACGGAAGGGCGGACACGAAGCCGGTTAAAAACACCAATTCGAAAAGCAAGCTCAGTCGTCGGCACAGGAAGAAATAAAAGACACACGCAGCTATCCATCCAACCAAACTGAAAATCGAAACCCAACCTGTTCTCTGAGCCGAGCGTCGATACGAAAAGGATAGATGATCTGTGGTGATGTGCCAGGTTGCATACAAGCACACGGGCCATGTAAATACGAATTCGCTCGTCCATTTACTCAGCCAAGTAGTTCCTGCAGCTCCAAGCAATATGCTAATCGTCCAAAACAGAAACCGATCCTGCGTCGAGAAACCAGGTGGCTGAAACGATGCTTGCGGTGGAAGTAAGCAGCGAGTCGACCAGACAAGTATTGCCGACAACAAGAATATGACCATGGAACACCCGTACCATGCCTTGTAGGTTTCCATGCTACGGATGTCAAAGAGGTACTCGGGTTCGATGCTGAGAATCCGGGCGGCCCAATCCTGATACTTGGCATGCGGAATGTCCTCCACGCGTTTTGCGTTTGCCAGCGTCGCTTTGTTCAACGTCGCCGCGTTGCCCAGAAAGACACAAGCGGCCCGCGAGTGATTGCGCACGAAAATCCGTTGTTGGGACAAACATGGCTGTGTCCATGACAACTCGCCTGGCAATACGGACGCGCGAGCGAGCTCCTCGTAACGCCTGGGATCTGCGACCGCCAGAATTAGGTCCCCCATATCGTTAAACAAAATCAGTTTGTTATCTGCTACCAAAACGGTTGCATGTCCAATCGTGGCAGGTTCCTTCGCTGCGGATGCCCGTGCACGCGATGGTTCGACGTTCTTGATCTCCGGGTTCGAAGAATCCGAAACACCGACTCTCGAAACTCCTCCTGTCCCTACAGACCAATGGGGCTCTCCACTCCGGAGATCGATGCAACGAAAGATACCTCGACTCGTACGGTGTATTTTCGCTTGCGCCTCCTGCAAATCAAACCCATAGATGCAGTCGTCATGGAGGACACTCGAAAAGATATCGTTCGACATTAATCGGCTGGATCGAACCATCACGATCGGGTCCGCAGGATTGCCGGTGAGTTTCAGCAGCTCCGAACCTCGTTGGAAAGGCCCCGATATCCAAAGATAAGGTTCCTTGTAGAGTGGCCATGCGGAATGCTCATCGTATCCACTAGAAAGCGATCGGCGCCACTGTCGCTCTCCTGTTTCGACATCATGGCACACCAAATAATTCTGAAGGTAGCCAATGACAAGCGATCGCCCTTCAAAAGTAATCGGCAAAACGGGAGTATAACTGGCTGGATCATCTCCGGATTTCCATTTCAACGTACCGTCGCGTTTATTCAAGGCGACGAGGCTGGCACCCTTTCCTCCTACAGGCAATATCACATGCTCATCGACAACGATGGGCGAACAGGCGTATCCGAACCCTGGAACTGTCCCGCCAAACTTTGCGTACAAATCGACCATCCACACAGCGGTCCCGCTTTCCGCGGCAAGACAACCAGCCCGACCATCCGGGGTCGTAAAGTACACAAATCCATCAGAAAAACAGGGTGTCGAGCGTGGCCCGGGATAGAGGCTGACTGGATCAAATGGCATTCCATAGCGGTATTGCCACAGCGTTTTGCCAGTCTCCGCTTCCAAGCAAAGAACGTACTGCCCAGCAAGGTTTTGATATTGTGTCGCAACCCTGTTCTCCCAAGCAATAAACGACGAGTAGCCTTGACCAAGCTCCCGCGTCCACAATATAGGTGGCCCTTCTTTCCCCCATGCGTTGACGATTCCCGTCACTTGAGATATACCGTCCCAACTTGGGCCACGCATGTTTGGCCAATCGCTGGTCGATGGCGATTGAGCATACAAACAAGAGCTGATGGCCAAGGCCAACGCCAGGGAAAGTCCACATTCCAACTCGCGAACGGTCAGCCCTATCAATCGATAAACCCTTTAGCGAGTGAAATGCACCGCATCGTTTACACGATGCAAACTCGACATAGACTAAGCTACTAACTAATACTACATCGCAACCTGTGGCGGTTTTGCTCCGCAAAACCGGTTGTGCGGTTTGTAACGGTAGACTCAACGCCACTCTGCGCTGTAGTACTAAGTTACTGCTTGTTGAGTATGTTCTTGAAGATTTTACCATCCTTCATGATGACGACGAAGTTTTTTGCCGGGTCGTTCACAAGCTCTAGCTTGTCCAGCGGATTGCCATCGACGAGCAACAAATCCGCTAAAGCACCTTCTGCGACGACCCCCAGTTTTCCTGGATAAGGACTGCGAAGTCCGGAGAGTCCGAGCAATTCTGCGTTATCTGCGGTCGCCATCTTGATTGATTCCGCCGGTGTATACCACTTGAGCAATCGACTCAGCAACGCCCCTTGTTGCTTAGCAGCCGCTTGACTATTGAGCACGTCGGTTCCCCATGCTGTCTTGATCTTGTATTTTTTGGCAAGCCGATAGGCGAGATCGGTTCCAGAGAACATGGTGAGTTGTTTGATCCGATTCGGTGAACCCTCTGGAAATATCGATGTTCCATCGTCCATAAAGGGCTGCAGGCTCCACCAGATACCCTTGTCCGCCATCAGCTTGGCCGTGTCATCATCGAGCAGTTGACCATGATCGATACACTTGACACCCGCTTCGATGGCTTGTCGCACAGCCCGAGGAGTGTAAGCATGCACGGTCACATAAGTCCCCCAATTTTCAGCGGCCTCCACGGCAGCTCGCAATTCCTCCACGGTGTACTGGGTCGCATCGAGCGGATCGTAATTCGATGCAACGCCACCGCCGGCCATCAGTTTGATTTGCGAGGCGCCCAACATGAGCTGCTCGCGAGTACGTTTGCGGACCATGTCGGGACTGTCTGCGATGGCCGCAGCCCCAATCCGTTCGCTGTGCGTAAAGTCGCCTGGTCTCGAAGGAATGTCGGTCGGAAAACGAAAGTCGCCATGTCCGCCGCTTTGTGAAATGAACGCGCCGGACGACCAAATTCGCGGCCCAATCGCGACCCCTTCGTCAATAGCTCTCTTAAGCCCCAAGCTGGGCCCGCCTAGATCACGGATACTTGTGAACCCTCGCATCAACATCTCTTGGGCGTTTTTTGCCGCTACTAGATTCAAGTAGCCGACATCGCTGGTTAACACGACAGGTGCCGGTAAGGTTGCAAACATGATATGGGAATGCACGTCGATCAAACCGGGCATCAGTGTCTTTCCATTTCCCTCGATGATCCTGGTTTCGGACCGTTGATCGACCACAATGCTCTGAGCCGAAATTTTCTCAATCTTGTTACCTCGTACCAAGACATTCGTTGGCTCGCTCAATTTTCCTCCAACGACGTCGAGAACTTGGACTTTGGTGAACAACGTTACCGATGGTTCTCCTTGAGCACTAACCGCAGTCGGCAAGAGTAAAACCGAGAGTAAGGACGAGATCATTAGCTTCATACACTTCATTCTGGTGAATTCTTTCAATTGGGGAAAATCCTAGGTGGAAAACGAATCCAGTCGGGACTGCTGGGTTATTGTTTTCTAGGTCTTGCGCGTCTTTAACACTAAATACTGGGGCTGGATACTGGGGCTGGGGTAGTGGGGCTGGATACTGGGGCTGGCC
>JBEBHM010000154.1:0-13689 GCA_040080875.1 Pirellula sp. | reverse complement strand
ATCTTCGTTAAGACAAAAAATCTTGCCATCATAAGCCCAAGGAGAGGAAGTAAACGCTCCGCCGTTCGGCAATCGTTGAGGTCCATAGATTTCGGTCCCATCGCTCGGCTTGTAGCAACTGAGCAACCCGCGATCATACAGAACATGGAGTCGATTGTTGTAAACCAACGTCGTCGGATTGTAAGGCCCGGCCTTGGGTTGGCTCCAAGCGATGAACTCGTTGGAAGTTTCGTTGTCCTTCAGGGAAATGTCCCCAGTGGCACCAGCTTTAATCGCATAGATCGGCCTCTTCTGATCCATCACGTAGCCGGAGCTAACATACAGAAGACCATTGTGCTCATAGGGAGTCGCAATCGTAATGCTAGACATGCCTGAAAGAGACCACAACAAATTGCCATCCAGATCATAGGAGCGCACCTTTCTCGTTCCAGGAGTCACGATCTCAATGCGTTGGGGAGTTTTCCAAATGAACGGGGTCGACCAATTGCTCTTTTCATCACGAGGCGTTCGCCACAACTCGCTCCCAGTGGCAGCATCGAGCGCTACCAGATAGGAATCTTCGTCGTTGTCATTGACTACATAGAGCCTATCTTGATGCAGGACCGGAGAGGCGGCTGTCCCCCATCCAAGGCGCATCGCATGTGGCTCAACGCTTCTTCGCCAAACTTCGTTCCCATCGAAATCGAAGCAGTATATGCCTAGGTTTCCAAAGTAGCAGTAAACTCGTTTGCCATCGGTCACGGGAGTTTCGGAAGCGTAGCTGCTCTTCAAGTGAATTGAGGACTGCGGTTTGCCTTCATGTACGTGCCGTTCCCAACGGATCTTACCGGTCGCAAGATCGAGGCAAAACACTTTCCAATGGTGTAAGGACTCGGGGGGCTTGGGCCGATCACCGCCAAAATAGAGTCCCTTCTTCGGTTCTTCGGATTGGCCAGAATTAATCACCGAAGTAACGAAAACGTTTTGTTCCCAAACGATCGGCGAGGACCATCCACGCCCTGGCAGATCGCATTTCCATGCGACGTTCTGCGTCGCAGACCACTGATCGGGCAAGTTTTGTCCGTCCGAAGTTCCTTTTGCATCCGCTCCTCGAAACTGTGGCCAGTTTTCTTGAGCCAATGCGATGGCATCCAACACGACTGGGGCAACGAGGAAAGCGAAGGCGAAGACGGCGGCTCGAATTCGGCTCATGAACATGCTACGATTCCACAAATCTTGGCGGTTGCTGAAAACAAAAAAGCGAACGAGTTCCGTACGTCTCAGGCGCAGGACACAACGTATTCACGTCGTCATCATACGTCAAGTTGCGATCAAGGAGAGCCCATGCCTTCGAAACATTGCGTTACCGACCGACTTTGAAGGACTAATGATGGCTTCTACAGGTCGACCTAAAGACTCACACTAAGTTCCATCGATCAGCCGCCGCAAGGAGCTTCGACAAGGGTAATTCAAATCCGGGAAGAACAGGCGTGCAATAGGTATCCTCTTCCCGTACGACAAACTCTGTTCCGTCTAGCTTACAGACGGTCATGGTGCGTTCAAATCGATTGATAATCCAATACTCCTGAATGCCACAGTCACGGTACTCGTAACGCTTCTCCTGGTAGTCCCTCAGTACGTTTTTCTTTCCCTCCGAGACAAACTCGACCGCGATTGTGGGAGTTTCGTCAACTCGGGGTTGTCGTCCAAGCCCCGCCCAGATGACGCGATCGGCCCGGCGCCGCTGGGTTCCTACATGGATATCGTGTTCCGGAAGCGTATCGTCGAGTAACTGGCCGTGCTCATCTTTTTCTTTATAATTCAGCAACCATGCTCCAAGTAATTGATTTGGACCACGCTCCTGCGGCAAGGTGGCTGGGGACACAACGAGCACTCCGTGAATTAACTCATACCGCCAACTGGGTTCGAACAGCGCATGGTCAAACTCATCTGCAGAGAGCCGAACGCCAGCGGCACCCGGACCCAATTGCATTTCAGTTGACGGTTCGACGATGATCGACATATGCCTGCTAGTCCAATATTTCGCTTGATCTTAGCCCACTGCCAGAATTCAATTGCTTCAAACACGGAAATGTAGCCGCTCCCCGTCGGCGGGCTAGTACATTATCGTCAATGCTGTCGTCGTTGACAAGCAACTACGCCGTTGATGGTACCGCGACAAACGAGACTATGCATTCGCGTGCGAGATAGGTACACGAGAATCAATGGTTGCACTCGAGTCCGCAATAGCGTGCCGATAAAAGTAAGTATGAAACGCACGAACCCTTTAACCCGCCATTCGGTCCGACTAACAGTTTTCTTTGCCATTTGGCTCGCACTAATCTTCGGAACGTCCTGTACGGTCGTCAGGCCTCTTGAGTTCTTCAGACTCGTTCAAGAGTACTCAGGCGCTGACCAGGCATGGATGGAACAGTTCGAGGCATTTTGGGGCGTTTCTTGGTTCGCAATTATTAAGGGATGGCATTTCACGGAATTTGCGATCCTACTGATTCTCTGCGTGTGTGCTATTCGATGGTGGGTAGGGTCTACGACCGCTTGGTCGATTTTCGGTGCCATGTTGTTTTGCATCGCATTTGCGGCTTGCGATGAATGGCATCAATCGTTGGTACCCGATCGATTTGGAACGATTCAGGATGTTTTGATCGATAGTCTCGGTGTTTGCGCGGCTGGCAGCTATTTGTTGTTTCGCCACAAAAAGCAAGCTTCAATGGTTAGCTGAACGCACGAGAATTCTCGTCAGCCTGTCTTGCCGTGACCCAAATGGCTCATGGCACTCACTTAGAACCCCATGCGTTATCAAACCCCCGCGTTCATTGATTGTGCGCAATTAGTTGTTTTCGACACAACGACATACCAATACTTATGGACGATGCGTGATAAAATAATTGGGTTGTTTTACAGGTCGGGGTGAGTTAACCCCTTTGATGATTTTTCCCTCAAGTACCTTGGAGGAAGTGATGACGAAGTCTCGCGGTTTTACATTGGTCGAACTGTTGGTCGTGATTGCAATTATTGGCATACTCGTTGGCTTGCTTTTACCCGCTGTTCAAGCCGCTCGGGAAGCGGCAAGGCGTATGCAGTGTTCGAACAACCTCAAGCAATTGGCGTTGGCAGCCCACAACTACCACGATGCCAACAGAAAGTTTCCCATCGGACAGCATTTATTTGGAACGCTGGTAGGCGGTGCCTCGCGCGGGTTGGGTTACAACTGGAGCTTTGGACTGCTTCCGTATATCGAGCAGTCGAGTATCTACAACCAATTCGATAACCGGTTTCCCGTTTTCGAA
Organism: Pirellula sp.; assembly: GCA_040080875.1. GTDB lineage: Bacteria > Planctomycetota > Planctomycetia > Pirellulales > Pirellulaceae > JBKCUI01. The sequence goes on along the minus strand of JBEBHM010000154.1, from coordinate 10,402 downwards.
AGGACGATTACTAGGAATGGTATTCTGGCTGGCACGCCGCTTCCGGCTTTTAGTTGCCCGTCCGATAAAAAACCACCTACGATCGACCTTGCATCCGAAGGGATTCGTCCCACCGCGACCACCAGCTATAAGGCTGTCAACGGTGCCTACAATAACGGCTACTCAACATTAACCAACTCAGACCCCTCGGCGTTTAATGGTGTGTTTGAGAGAGATTCTCGCGCCATCTATGGCATCAATAATCTGACGGACGGGACCAGCAATACCATCCTCTTTGCGGAGACGCGATGGGGAATGAACGCCAGCGGACGGACTCGTACCTATATCTACGGGGCCACGGACCCTGGGAGCCCATGGGCGTCCGGCGCCAGCGAGTGTAGCTTTGTTAACGGTGGTACCGCCATGAATTGGGTGATCACCGTGGCCACATCCAGCGCCAATCGTACCGCAGGAAGCTTCCATACCGGTGGAGCGCAATTCGCATTGGGCGACGGATCCGTTCACTTCCTTAGCGAGAACATAGATCACTCGGCGTCGGGTTATTTCGCCGCAGCTCCCTACATGCAAGGCGCTACAGCACCAAGAAATACCCAACCATTCGGAACCTATCAACGCCTGTTTGCGGTTTCCGATGGATTGGTTGTCCAAGCCGTCGAGTAGTCGACAGGCAATGGAACTTAAAACGTAGCAGCATAACTCGGAGACGCTGACATGTCCGCCTAGGAGTGGTGCTAATTGTTTGGAAATAATTGCATGCAGTTCGCCTAGTAGGAAAGACTCGTAGGAGAGACTTGGGATGAAAAAAGAGACAACACATATGTTCGAGAGGGATAGTGATGGGTAGGTCCGCCTCAGGCATTGTCTGTGTTTTATTGGTAATTTCCATCGCCGTTGGATGCGGATCCGACGGTCCAGAAATTGCTCGCGTCGAGGGGACAATTACTATGGACGACAAGCCGTTGCCTGCCGCGATTGTCATGTTCGTTCCGACAGGAGGTCGTCCGTCGGTGAGTGAGACGGACTCCAATGGAAAGTATGTTCTCGAATTCAGCGGAGGTAGAAAGGGTGCGATTCCAGGCATCAATCGAGTGGAAATCAACACTGCTCGATTGGCATATGAAAAGGATGGCAAGAACTTTCCGGCTGTGAGAGAGAGCGTCCCAGCCAAATACAACCGGCTGACTACGCTTGAATTTCAAGTCGAACCTGGGAAAAGAAATATCGCAGACTTTGCGATCAAATCCGGAGGGAAGATCATCGAGGAATGATCGAGGATTGCGGGTCGAAGAAAAATGGAATAGAACGTAGCTATGAACAAGCGATTGGAGCCGAATGACTCCCAGTCAACGCCCACGGTTACTTCGATCGATGTGGACTTGTTGGTGAAACTATTCGATCAAGCGCCAGATATTGCATTCTTCGTCAAAGATGCCTTGGGGCTTTACGTCGCTGTCAATGAGTCTCTCTTGAATCGTCATGGCCTTAGACGAAAGAAGGATGCTATTGGAAAGCATCCAAGCGATATTTGCCCAGGCGATTTTGGTCGGGTGCCGACCGACCAAGACACCAAAGTGTTACGGACCGGCCAACCGATTGTCGACCATCTCGAAATGCAATGGCAAAGGCCACACCATCCAGTTTGGTGCCTCACCACGAAACTTCCAATCAAGGCTCCCGATGGCAGCATTGAAGGTTTGATCGGGTTTTCAAGAGATGTACGTGTGACCGTTCGCAGCGATGAGATACCGGAGGATTTTGCGAAGGCACTGGACTATTACGAACTCAACTTGAATCAACTCGAATCTCCGTCGGCGCTCGCCCAACGTTCCAACCTGAATCTTCAACGCCTTGCCCGGTTGACTAAGCGTCTCTTCGGTTTGACTCCCAGTCAGCTTATTACCAAAACTCGCATCGCTGCCGCTTCTCGAATGTTGCTCGAAACTCAAAAGCCAATTTCGGACATTTCGCTCGCTTGCGGTTTCTACGATCAAAGCGCCTTCACTCGGACATTTCGAGCCGCTACCGGTGTCACACCTTCGGAGTTCCGAAAACAGATTCTGCCGGACGTATAAATTGCACCGTTAATGCCAATAGGGTTTAGTTCATGAAAATCGTTCGGATATTTGCTCACCGGGTTGAATTGCCACTCGTCGAGGGCTCGTACAAATGGTCGGGGGGCAAGTCGGTTTCTGTTTTTGACAGCACCATCGTCGGCGTTGAGACCGACGACGGCCTGACCGGTTACGGCGAGGTCTGTCCATTGGGGCCATTCTACCTACCGGCATATGCTGAGGGTGTGCGGAGCGGCCTTCGTGAACTTGGACCGCACGTGCTCGGCATGGACCCGCGTGAGCTCGGCAAACTTAATTTACAAATGGACGCGGCTCTCAAGGGACATCCCTATGTCAAGACGGGGATTGATATGGCCAGTTGGGATATCCTAGGCAAAGCAACTGGTCTGCCGGTGTGCGTGTTGATGGGCGGCCGATACGGCGAAAGCGTCCGGCTCTATCGCGCCATCTCACAGGTGCCTCCCGATGAAATGGCAAAAAACGTAGCCGGCTATCGGGATCAAGGGTACACACGATTTCAACTCAAGGTAGGTGGAGATCCGGATACTGACATCGAACGCATTCGAGCCGTTCGCAAAGTATTAAAACCGTCCGATCGCTTGGTGGCGGATGCCAATACGGGCTGGACTCAGCACGAAGCCATCCGAGTCGTCAACGCGGTCCGCGACTTGGATGTCTATATCGAACAACCCTGTTTGACCTATGAGGAGTGTCTTGCAGTCCGACGCAACACAACGCTCCCCTTTATTCTCGATGAGAACATCGACGGACTCGATATGCTGCTGCGTGCCAAAAGCGATCTGGCGATGGATGTGGTGAATTTGAAGATCAGTAAACTTGGTGGCCTGACGAAAGCCAAGCAGGTTCGCGATCTGTGTGTGTCGATGGGAATCGCGATGACCATCGAAGACAGTTGGGGTGGAGATATCACTACTGCGGCGATTGCCCACTTCGCGCATAGCACTCCAGAAGCTCTCCGTTTCACTAGCACGGACTTTAACAGCTACAATACCGTCAGCAACGCAAACGGTGCGCCCAAACGTCAGCAGGGGTGCATGAAAGCAAGCGAATCGCCTGGGTTAGGCATGACTCCCAACTTTGAAGTTTTAGGCCCCGTGGTCGTGGATATAAAATGAAACTCAACATTGCGTTAATCAGTTTGACGCTCCTTTCGATTGCGAATCTAGCTCATTCCGCTGAGCCGTCCCAGATTGCGGACCACCTGACCCAGGATATCGAAGGTTGGACATTGCATATCAACAAGGACTTGTTGAAGACGGATAAAGAAACGACGGAGCGGGCGCTGGAACTACTTACCGTTCAACTCCAAGAGATTGTCCGTGTTGTACCCTCTGCGGCGGTCGCGGAATTGCGACGGGTACCGCTTTGGTTTTCATCCGAGTATCCCGGCGTGCAACCACGGGCCGAATTTCATCCGGCCGTGGGTTGGTTGCGTGAAAACAAACGCAACCCCGCAATGGCCAAGGCGATCGAGTTCACCAACGTCCGAATTTTTGAGCGCGAAACCAAACGCATGCCGAACTTCGCGCTACATGAACTGGCCCACGCGTATCACGACCGTGTTCTCGCAGATGGATTTGCAAACAAGGAAATCAAAGCACTATATGAGAACGCAAAAACCAACGGACTGTACGATCGCGTTGAACAACGATTCGGCGACGGGCGATCTGAAACGGTACGCGCTTATGCAATGACGAACGCGATGGAGTACTTTGCCGAATGCAGTGAAGCATATTTTACAACGAATGATTTCTTCCCGTTCACGAAAGAACAATTGGCGAAGCACGATCCCGAAATGTTCGCCTTGCTGACGGCGCTTTGGGGTAAGCCAACGGGATCTCCGTCAGTGAAAGTCTTTATCTTGGCCGGGCAATCCAACATGGAGGGGCAAGGATTCATCGCTGCAGACCCTAAGCGAAATGACGGCAAAGGGTCACTTGAGTATCTTTTAAAGCACGCGGATTCAGCCAAGCGATTTTCACATCTCGCTGATGATCTCGGTAAATGGCGAGCCCGCGACGACGTTTGGATCTCGTATCTCGATCGCAAAGGGCCGCTTTCGGTCGGATACGGCGCCCGCAAAGAGCTCATCGGACCTGAACTAGGATTTGGTTGGATCGTGGGTGACACGTTGGCGGAGCATGTGCTGCTCATCAAGTGCGCGTGGGGAGGCAAGAGCCTTGCAGTGGATTTTAGACCACCCAGCGCCGGCTCCGTCCCCTACTCGCTCGGCGAAAAGCAGGATGCAGCAGTCGTTCAAGATCCAACCATCATCGGCAAGTACTACCGCGAAACGATTTCGCTTGTTAAAGACGCCCTCGCCAACATCAAAGAACTCGTACCTGGTTCCGAAGGCAGCTACACCCTGGCCGGCTTCGGCTGGCATCAGGGCTGGAACGACCGCATCAACGACCGGTTCAACGCCGAATACGAGAGCAACATGTCCCACTTCATCGAAGACGTACGCAAGGATCTCGGCGTTCCAAAGCTACCTTTTGTGATCGCCGAAACCGGCATGACTGGCCCCGAAGAAAAACACCCGCGCGCGTTGTCGCTGATGAAGGCGCAAGCGGCCGTTGCACAGCGCCCAGAGTTCCTCGGTAACGTTGCATTTGTAGGTACGAAAACATTTTGGCGACCGCAAGAATTGTCACCGAGCGGCCAAGGCTATCATTGGAACAGCAATGCCGAGACGTATTACCTGATCGGCGAAGCCATGGGCGAGGCCATGAAGAAGCTGCTCGCCAATAACAGCGTATCTAAGAGACGCTGAGACGAAGGACACGACCAACAAGACGAGCCCGCAGCGCAATCAACGAACGAAAGCGGAACCGCCACTTGCTTGCGCTGCGGGATTGTAGCAGCGTATCTCCGAGACGCTGGTATTCGATATCAACGAAAACTCGTTGTACCGATTCCAATTCACCTTAACAGCCGGTGTGACATATTAATCCAAGCGGGAGATGAAGGTCTCAATGGCCAGCACGTCCGCTTCGGAGATGCGGACCAATCCATTACGAAAACGCAGATTTCAGCAATTGCAAACTTTTCGGAATCGCAGTTCGCGGGTCTTCTTTGCCCTCAAATTCCAAAGACACATACCCACCAAAATTGTGTTTTCGGAGCAACGCAGCGATGCGAGGGTAATCCAGATCGAGCGAATACCATAGTCCGCCACCATAATAGGTTTTTGCTTGAACGAGCACAGCATCGTCGGCCATCAGTTCCAGCCGATCGTACGGATCCTCCAGAAAATTGCCGGTATCGAGCGTCGTCTTCAGCCAGGGCGAGTTGACCGCACGAACAATTCGCATCACACCTTCCGGAGTTCTTCCGAGCCCCCAGTGATTCTCCAAGCCCATGGTGACACCACATCGCTCGGCTGCCGGTAAGCACTCGATCAATCCGTCGATCACCCACTTGAATCCTTCGTCTTCGGTGTGTCCTTCGAGAACGGGTTCAATTCCACGGTTCTTCATCAAGTCGTCGAAACTGCCGCTGGTTCCCCAACGTCCGGTGTTGACTCGCATCGTTGGTATTCCCATGGCATAGCACAATTCGATGCATCGAATCGTGTGTTCGGTATTTTTTCGTCGAAGTTCGGGACTTGGGTATACCCATCCCTGATGTATCGAAAAGCCGCACAGATCTAGTCCATTGACGAACGCTCGCTTTTTAATGGCTTGCAAAGTTGAATTGCTTTCGTCCGTCATCTGTCGATGCAGAATCTCGACGCCATCGAATCCCCATTCCGCTGCGAGATCGATGCAAGTCCCAATGTCTCGCAAATCATTTCGGTTGAACTGCCAAAACGAATAAGATGAAACTCCGAAACGGATCCGACGCTTCTTGGTAGTGGCTTGGCTCGATTCATCTGCTGCGACCAATGCGATAGGCGACATCGAAAGACCTGACGCCAGCGTCGAGCAAAGAGCCAAGGCAGAAAGCGCATTGCGACGTGTTACCAGCAACTTGTGATTTGACGATCCCATGACATTCCCTTTTCAACAATGTGGTTGGTTCCCCTATCTCATGGCGTTTTATTGTATCTCCCATTTTCGGGTGCGTCATCGCATCGATCTGACGCGTTTTTCAGTGTATGAAGCTGGGTGACGAATTTTCTATGAAGCGATTCAGTTCATGATCTCTACGCTCGTGGCAACGACTCGATTCCTGGGAATACATCTCCTGGTGGTGGATGATAACATCCGCCATTTTCGTCACCGCTCGATCTGACATTTCCGGATAGATAGGCAAAAAGATCTCGCTTTGAAGCAACTGTGTCATTACGGGAGCGTCACGCTGGGAGCCATCGGTTGGCTTGTCGAGCACCACTTAGATGGCACAGTTCGAACGGATGAAAACAGGTTTTTGACGAGACGAAAATCGCCGTGGAAAACCTGTATGCTGACCGTAAAATCGCCGTTCAAAAAACGGAGCTACTTATTGACACGATGACTCAGATGTCTTCGTGTCCAAGTCATTGAAAACGATGGCAGGTTCCCCCTTCTTCATCGCCGCGTAGCATTTAGGACAGGCGTAGACTCGAACTGCCTTCAATTTAGGGACAAGATGCGATATTGCAGACAAAACCTAGTCGTTCTGGAAACGAAAAAACCCTGCGAATCTCAATGAAATTGCAGGGTTTTTACCAATCGGGCCGGCGGGATTCGAACCCACGACCTCTACCACCCCAAGGTAGCGCGCTAGCCAGGCTGCGCTACGGCCCGATTTCGTTCGGATCCAAGAAAATCTCTCGATTCTGCCCGTTCCGAATGCAAGGAGTGTAACGGAATCACCCACAATAGCAAGGTAACGTGCCCTCCTGTCGCATCGCCCGTAACGGTAACTCCGAGTATCGCTTCTGCACGCTTCCTGCCTTACACGTCTAGGGCTAGCATTCGTGTGCATCTTTCGAACGATTCCTGCCGAATCAAGGTACACGGTGGTTTTATCGCATGGATGCGGTCGACGGAGAAAAGTATTCGTCATCCACCTTAAACGGCATTCAAGGAAGGAGCCAAGCAACATCACTTATAGATCTGCGGAGCCGATCCATGGCCAAAAAAGACGTTTTTCGAGTGGTTACGAGAGCCCAGGACGGGTCTCTCAGGTTTCGTGATTTTCATAACGCCGAATCGATTTTAAAAACCCATTCCCAATCCGGAATCGACGATAGCAGTACCGATTTGGACCTACGCGGCATGCCGATTTTCAAAGGTCTAATTGGTCCAATCCCCGAAGGCAAGAACATTGTGCGGTATGAGAGCCCCGACGTCTTTGAGATCATGACCAAAGAATGGGCCGCCAATAAACCGCGAAGAAGACGACGTTCCAAGGCGCAGCAGGTGGACGCTCCCGTGGCCAGCGAGTGGGCGGTGCTGCCAGAGTCCTCAGAATCGCCGGTGTGATGGCAGTACGACAGTACCGATTCGATGGCGGGAAGTCGATTCCGGAGAAATCGGTTTAACCGTCTTGGAATGTTTGAAGGAATGGTACGATTGGATAAAGTATTACGTTGTGTTGTCCAATTGCTTCGACCAGCATCGCGATTATTCCAATGCCAGATTTGATAGCCCAAGGGCCCTCCCCCTCAGATCGTTGGCGTCGACCGTTGCCCAAGGAAGCCTTACCGGCCAAAAGCATTCTCCTGGGTCGCACGGCGAGCGGCTGGTCGGTCCCTTGGGATGATCGAATTTCGCGAAACCACGCCAACCTTTCCTGGAACGGTTCGCGACTGGAAGTCTCACGACATATCGATGCTCGCAATCCCATCTTTTACAAAGGTCTTCGGCAAGACGAGTTCGAAATTGGAATCGGAGATCACTTTGTCATTGGCCAAACGACTTTCAGTTTGGTAGACCAAAAGGTGCGAGTTCTCTCTCAATCCGACGATGCGCCGGCGCTGACGGAGCACTCCTATGCACCTTCCCAACTCAGACAGGCTAGGTATCGAGACGCCGATCGAAGGATTGAAGTACTAAGTCGAGTACCGGAGATTATTTCCAGCAGCAGCAGTGACGAAGAAATGTGTGTCCGTGTGGTCAACGTACTCATGCAGGGTATACCACAAGCAAGCTTCATCGCCATCGTCGCCGATCAACGCGAATCTCCTGCTCAACCTCGCGAAAATCGAATCAGCGATAGCAACGACTTTGGAATTCGACTCTTGCATTGGGATACTCGCAATCTGGTTGGCCACCAATTTTCGCCATCGGCGCAGCTAATCCAGCAAGCGACGTCGAGTCGAGAAAGTGTATTGCATGTTTGGAGTCGTGCGATCGATGGCTCGCTGTCTTCGTATACGCAGAGTGAGAATGTCGATTGGGCGTTCTGCACTCCGATCAACAGCGAGTCGTGTCCAGGTTGGGCGATCTACGTCGCTGGCGACTTCACCAACCTGTTGACGAAAAACGTCCGGGATGCGACCGCCGCCATCGCAATGGATCTCGAAGATGATTTGAAGTTTGCTGAATTGGCTGGAACGACTTTGGGTTCCTTGCGACAAACACGCATGCTGCAGCGTCGACAGGATTCGTTGCGACCATTCTTTGCTCCGGTCGTGCAACGCGCTCTAGCGACTAGGGATCCCGACGAAGTGCTCGCACCGCGAGAAGCCAACGTTTCGGTTCTATTTTGCGACTTGCGCGGATTTTCGAGACAAAGCGAAGAGTCTGGCGATCAGCTTCTTGAGCTATTGCGTCGGGTGAGCGACGCCCTTGGAGTCATGACCCATCACATCCTCGATCGCAACGGTGTCGTTGGCGATTTTCATGGTGATGCGGCCATGGGGTTCTGGGGATGGCCGCTCGAACAAAAGAGTTCTGTATTGCAAGCGGCGCAGGCAGCGTTGGCAATTCGGGCCGAGTTCGAAGCTGCATCGCTCATTGAAAAGCACCCGTTGGCAGGCTTTCGCGCTGGACTCGGGATCGCTACCGGCAGGGCGGTTGCGGGCAGGATCGGGACGGTTGACCAAGTCAAGGTTACGGTATTCGGACCTGTGGTCAATTTAGCGTCCCGGCTGGAGAGCATGACCAAACAATTGCGTGCGCCAATTCTCATTGACGAAACAACTGCTGCACGAGTACGAAGCGAAGTGGCGTCCAATGTGGCTCGTATTCGCCGCGTTGCTCGCGTGTTGCCGTTCGGGATGACGACACCGCTAATGGTAAGCGAGTTGTTGCCACCCGAGGGACCTAACGAACTGCTATCGAATGTGCACATTCAAGCGTACGAGAAAGCCCTCGACGGACTCCAGGATGGCAATTGGGGAGAAGCCTTTCGGCTATTGCATCAAGTGCCCGCCGAGGATCGAGTCAAGGATTTCTTGACCGTCTTTATCGCACAGCATGGGCGTTCTGTTCCTCCCGATTGGCAAGGATTTATCAGGCTTCCCGAAAAATGAAAAATACCACGCACTCAAACCCCCATGGAAATTCCATATTCCGAGACTTGCTCAAGTGCTCCTTCTTTATTGGAGCGGTTACAGTCCTGTTGCCCATTGTTGGGACTGCGTTGACGAGTGGCAAAAGCTCCGCAGAAAAAATGATCACCAATATCGTTCAGCCATTCTTTTTGTTCATTGTCATCACGATGGTTGTGGGAGCCACTCTTTGGAGCCGACGAGAAAAATTGCTTGGAGGTATCCTGATCGCAGTTGCCGCTGCCGTATGGTGTGTGAGCAGCCCTTTCTTTGTCAAAACAATCGTTGCCTACTGGGAATCCCTCATCGAGTTGACCGATGAGACGCTGGCACCGTTTGATTATGTGGTAGTCCTTGGAGGCGGTACGAGCGTTTCGCCATATGGGCGACCACAGTTGGCTGCGTCGGGGGATCGCGTCGCGTACGCTGCAATCATGTTTCACAAAGGGAATGCAAGACGTATTGTGACGACTGGGGACATCCTCGTCATGACCGGCAATTCCGCGGCTGAAATCAAACTGGCTGACGACCCTAGCCATCAATCCAAACAAATTCTTTGTGACTTGGGAATTCCTGAAGATGCAATATTGGAATTGTCCGGCGAAAACACATCCAAAGAAATGGCTGCATTGAAGGATCACCCGGAGTGGTGGAAAGACCAGCGATGCGGTTTAATCACCAGTGCGTTTCATATGCCGCGCGCGATGCAACTGGCAAAACGCAATGGCATCCACTTGCTCCCAATCTCGGTCGACTATCGTACGAGCAACGACCCATTCATGTTGAAGGAATTTGTTCCGGATGTGGCAGAGATAGCTCGACTCAACATGATCCTTAAGGAATGGATTGCGATGCGGCTGGGAAGATGACATTGCGAGGTTCGTCA
>JBEBHM010000153.1:0-13711 GCA_040080875.1 Pirellula sp. | reverse complement strand
TTCGGCGACCGTTTTCTCCGATGCGTTGTTCAGTGGCTTGACTCCACCTAGGATGGTCGACACTCGGATTGACGTTCGCAAAGAATCCATATTCATTGGGAGCGAACCGGCTCCAACTGGTCTTGGGCTGATCGTCCGTAAACGTGATTCGAACGATGGACTTGATCCCCTTGAATCCGTACTTCCACGGTACGACCAAACGCACAGGCGCTCCATCCTGCGGTGGAAGCTTTTTGCCATACAAACCTGTCGCTAGCAACGTCAACGGATGCATGGCTTCGTCCAATCTCAAGCCTTCGATATAGGGCCACTCCAAAACACTGGTTTTTTGGCCAGGCATTCGCACCGGGTCGAGCAACGTTTCGAAAGCAACGTATTTCGCTTCGGCAGTCGGCTCGACCGCATCGATCAATCGGGACAGCGGAACCCCATCCCACGGAATGACCATCGACCACGCCTCCACACATCGCATACGATAGACTCGTTCTTGCGGTGCACTGATGGCGTGTAGGTCATCAATGCTCAACGTCCTTGGTTTGTTGACAAGCCCATCCACAACGATCTTCCATCCGTCGGTCTTGAAATTCGCAGCCGCAGCCGCAACCGCTTCTTTCTGTGTGGTGAATTCATAGAAATTGTTGTAACCCAAGATGTGGCGCTCCGCGGTCTTGGTGTCATCGACCAACCAACCCTTTGCCAAAAGATCCTCCCGAGTCTCGTCGACCGTATGCACAACCTCAAGCGGCGCTCCCTCGTTAGAAACGACGACCGTCGGATTGAACCAACGATAAACGCTTGCCGTCGCCGCAACGCTGCCGACGACAGCCGCAGCTCGCATCCAATGACGACGATTAAAATACAGCGAGGGTGGCGTTACCTCGGCATTGGGAATCGTCGGGATATCCATGATCAATGTCTCCAGGAGGAAAGCCCAGCACAACAGCGAGATTACTTGGATGCTTCGGTCTGCATATTTTTGTCAGCCTGCATGCTTTTGTTGACCAGCATGCTTGAGCCGCCCTTCATCGTCGCTTCGCCGCTCATATTAGCTTCGCCCTTCATGCTCGGCTGGCCGTTCATGCTCGGCTGGCCGTTCATCGCCGACATGGCCGACTCCGTTTTCATCATGCCGGGATTGGCCATCGACTCGCCTTTCATCGACTCGCTTTTCATTGATGGCGAACCCGCCATCGAATCGGACATCACGCTCACCGGCTTGGAATTTGACCCAGTGCAGCCCATGATGGCGACGGTTGCTGCAAGTACAGGAACAGCGATGCAAATTAACCTTTTCATAAGAACCACTCCCTTTCGTTTCGACAAGCTTACCGGTCGGAAGTCGACCAGTCATATGCTTTGGACGCCGAAACGTGGAATACTCTTACGTGCAGTTAGGAAAAAATCGGCACCTCTCATTGAACTCCAAGATATGACCAGTCTTAATTGGTATCCCGCAGGTTCACCCTGCGGGATTCGTTAAAAGCCGTTATTTCTTGTGGGCCTTGTGGCACGCTCCACACGAAGCGCTAGCCGCCTTCATCGCTTCTTGGACACCGGCGTGATCTTTGGCCTCAATTTTTTCGAGTGCGGCAGCTGTTCCTTCGCGCATTGCCTTGGCAGCATTGGCCCAGACTTCATCTGGGCAACGCCCGTCGTCCATCAACAAATATCCGACCTCATTCATGAGAGCGACTTTGATGGCTAACTCAGTCCATGCCTTATCGTCGGCAGGGGCAGCCTTGATACCATCTGCGATCGCTGTCGACTGAGGCTTGACTAGTCCCGCCATCAACTGCTTGGTGGCCATGGGACGAGTTTTTCCCTTCTTGATTTGTGCGGTCGCTCCAACGGATAACGAAGCTACAATCGCCAATAGAACAACTAACTTGAAAACGACTTTCATCTGCTACTCCAGAAATAAATCAAAGGTTTGCGAAAGGGCGTCCAAAGATTGCATCATACATTTTCCAGTGGTGCAGTGGCGTCGCCAAAGGATTTTTCACGAATTCCCATTTTTTGCATTATCGACAGATAGAGCCGACACATTTGTCGATTTGGCTGTTCCCGAAAGTCCAAGACTCGGCCTGTCTCGAGCTGGCCACCTGCACCACCCAGCAAAATCACAGGCAGTTGATCATTATTGTGATTTCCGGTCATCATGCTGGAACAATACAGCAGCATCGAGTTATCGAGAACCGAACGCTCCCCCTCCTGAATCGCATCCAACTTGGAGGCTAGATACGCCAACTGTTCGAGGAAAAACTGATTCACCTTGAGCCAGTCGGCGGTATCTGAGTGCGACAATAAATGGTGAATCATGTAGTCGACCCCCAAATGTGGAAACCTCAACGAGGAATGATCGTTGTTGAGTTTGAGCGTGCAAATGCGTGTCGTATCGGTCTGGAATCCCAGTACCAAGATATCGCACATGAGCCGCATGTGGTCCGCAATATTTTGCGGGATACCCTCCGGCGGGCGATTTGCATTCGACTTGGCCAGCGCCGGTCGCCAGCCCTGCAATTCTCCCTGTTTGCCTGCCGATGCGATGCGCTGTTCGACATCCCGCACCGAGTCGAGAAACTCGTCTAATTTGCGTTGGTCGGATCCGCTAATCGAGCGTCGCAAATCACTCGCGTCGGCCATGACCGCGTCGAGTACACTCTTGTCTCCTTGATTTCCGCCGTCTTTGAACAAACGATCGAATGCTAACGCCGGATAAAGTTCGAGCGGGGTTGGCGAAGTTGGCGAACTCCACGAAATATGCGAGCTATAGAGCATGGAGTAGTTCTTGTGTACGGACGGATTCGACTTTTCGCAGCCCAAGACCAAGCTCGGTACCTTGGTCGAACGACCATAGGTCTGCGCAAGCCATTGATCTACGCTGGTACCCGATCGAATCTCGCCGCCCGAAGCGAGCGGTGCCCCAGACAACAAATTACCCGTCTGCGAACTATGAATATTCCCTTTCATAGCCTCCGCGTTGTACAGGCCCTTGATAAAGAGCAACTTCTCACGGAACGGTACTAATGGATGCAATACCGCTCCGAGCTTCATTTCGGCCCCACTTCCGTCGGCCCACCACTCTTTCGAATGGAAGCCGTTCCCGGAAAACAAAACCGCCATGCGAATGGGGGCTTCACTACTCTTGCGATTTGGATCTTCTTGATCTCCCCAAACCGCCAACGACTCCATCCAAGGCAGTGCCATGCTGACACAAGTCCCTCGAAGCATCGAACGCCGATCGAACGCGTGATTGGCCAAAGTTATCTCCTAATTGAATGCGGGAACTATTTATTCGTTAGGCGAATCGAGACCACGAATCTCACGAAAAGGGCGACTCTTGACCACCGCTTTGATCAAAGCATGAAATCGGAAGTCATTTTGCTTGAGCACCGTATCCAACTCGTCGAGAAACGGTTCGTCCGACAACTGCACGGATCGTCCCAATGCATATCCTAACAACTTGCGGTTGAACTGTCGCAAGAAATCTTTGCGGCGATGGTTGGTCAAGTATCCTCGGAGGCCAGCCAAGCCATCCAGTTGGGTGCCATCCATCAACTGGCTTTTGGCATCGATGGCTAGGCCGTGCATATCGAGTTCTCGGTAGCGTCCAATCGCATCGAAATTCTCCAACGCAAAACCCATAGGATCGATGCGAACATGGCACTTGGCGCATGCCGCATCGCTTGTGTGCCTCGCGATCAACTCGCGTTCCGTAAGCCCCTCAGGTGGCGATTCTGGCAAAACCGGGACATTCTTGGGCGGCCGCGGCAATCGTTCACCGAGCAGCACTTCGCTGATCCAATTGCCTCGCAATATAGGACTCGTGCGCGAAGCCCCTGACTGGGTCGCGAGCGTGCTTGCATGCGTCAGGATACCGCCCCGGAATTGCTTGCCGACTCCGTCCACTCGCTGCCATGCCTCTCCTTGTACGTTTGGAATACCGTAATGTTTCGCGAGTTCTTCGTTGAGAAACGTATGGTCCGCATCCAGGATACTCAAGATCGATCGATTGTTACGAAACAGGTCGTCGAAGAAGAGCGTCGACTCCTCGAACATAGCGCTTCGCAGCCCTAAGAATGTCGGAAACTGTCGCTCGCTCTTTTGATCATGTGCCTCGAAATCGCGAATGTGCAACCACTGACCAGCGAATTCGATTGCAAGCCGTTTCGCTTTCGGGTCTCGAAGCATCCTCTGCGTTTGCGCAACCAACACATCATCACGGTGGAGTTCGCCCGATTTGGCAATCCTTATCAGCTCATCGTCGGGCAGGCTAGACCACAGAAAGTAACTTAGCCGTGTAGCCAATTCCAGATCAGTAACAGGGTGTTGCACCGAACCGGCTTTGGGCCGCTCAATCCTGTACAAGAACGATGGCGTCACCAGAGTGCGCGCGATCGTTAGGCGTATCGCTTCCTCGTGCCCCAGTTCTTGTCTTCGCAAATCAGAGTACAGATTCCGGAGTTGCTGAGATTCCGCTTCGGTCAGCCCTCGGCGAAATGCTCGTGTACCCAACGACAAGACGGCATCAACGTGGAGTGGCTCCGTCGCAATCATATGGCTGCGGAACCGATCGGCGCGATCTAAAATCGGTTTGCGAAGCGGAGCGAACTCGGTAACTTTGTCCGGACGGTCTTGCGTCGCATATTCAGCCAGTTGTTCAAACGCGGAAACCAATAGCAAGGGCTCTTGACTGACGTACAACAACTCGTCCCAAAGCCGATTCAGCTCCCCGATTTGTTCATCGTCAAGCAATAGCCTCTGCAGCTGATCGTCTTCGCGATAAAACAAGGTCAACGTTACCACTTCGTCCACCGGCACAATTTTTTCATAACAAAGTGCAGCTGGAAAAAGTGACCGCATCTCATTCATCGCGATTTCGAAACGCTTTCGCGAATTGCCTGACTCTGCGATGACAATGGGCAATGCTGGACTCAATTCTGACATCTTGGGTGCAGATGTGCTGAGCTGCAGCTGAACACTACCCTCCTGAACCGCAGATGGATGGAGAGTACCCGTCACCACAAACTCGTATCCATCGCTTAGGTCTTGAGGCAAGCGAAATTCCAAAGTGCTCGGTGCCTTGACACATAGGCTATTGGGATGCAAATCGCCGCCCAAGGGATGCTTGCCAAACAACGCTGGGTCCAACCCGTATTCCCCCGAACTGTCGTTTCGCAAGTCTCCTCGTTGGTGAGCCAGCGTACTGACAAGCGGACCCGTCATCGACATCAATTGCTCGTACAGCTTGACATCCGCCGAGTCGCCTGCAATGCCTTGCGGACCGTTTTGGAGCAGAGTCTGCACGTGTACTCCAAGTTGCCCTCGGACGTCATTCGAGGTGGCTGACATCCACCGGTCCAACAGCGATCCTACAGGAATCGTTGGTTGCGAACCGGCATTGTCCGGCTCGCTAAAAAAGTTCCATACACCCACGTGTCCAAATCGATCGGCATGCGGATTCCCCTCCAAGATGTTGTCGGAGTTGTCGCTCGCCAAGTCCCATTGCCTATCCTGCGACTTGATCGTAAGGTTGAGTGCCGTCAAATCGCAGGAGTGATTTCCATCCTTGGGTCCGATCGAAAGTACCACAAGATCGCCGTCGCGAATCATGACATCACGTATCGAAGCGATCGGTACGATCGTTCCGCCTTGAGCCGCTCCGGTGGCAAGGCGTTGTTTGACATTGCCTCGACGTAGCTCTAACGACCACTGTACTCCATTTCCGCATTCGGGATGCGCATGCTGTACTGAGCCTTCGATTTGAATGGTTTCGGTAATGGGACTTCGCCACCCAACGTTGACTCGCAACTTGGGAGTTGGATGGACGGCGATGCTATGCGGTTTCATGTTGCCAGGAATGCGCACGTGTTGGTCCGATGAATTGGCAACGATGCTGAGCGCGTCATTGCCAACCCATCCGCTGATGAACTTGTACCCTTCGGCGCTCTCCATTTTCTTTGTGAGATAGGAGTCGATCTTGAACGGCTCCGCCGAAATGCCCAACAGCGAAAGCCAACCTTTCAGGAGAGATTCCTCCACTTCGTACTCGTGAGCCAAGCTTGATATCTCGCCTCGTCCTGTTTGGTTCCCGAGTCTCGACGCAACCTCCAAACACTTCGCCGCGCTGCTTGCCACCCGCTCGCGTCGATGTGGCAACGATGCAACCGATTCTCGAATATCGCGGAGCGCAAGATCAGCCCGCCCGGGTGCAACCAATCGTGGGTTATCCCAAACAACCCAGTCATGTTCATTCCCATCACCCGCGTCCATGACCGACAAACACAATAGGGAATCTTGTTGCGCGCCTTTGGCGGGAGTCAGTTTTTGTCGCAGTTCCAGCTTCTCAACAAACGGATCGGCCGGCTCCAACCAAGATTTCTTAGTGTTCGCAGGTGTCACGTCTCGAATCACATGGCCAATCACATTGAATTTCCAAAGTGATTTCTGCCATTCTGAAACCTCCGATGCAATGGCTGAAGCATCTTGAGTGGAGGCCTCCAGCCAACGCCTTCGAATGCGATTCATGACCAAGGAATTCGAATGGTTGGTGGGTTGTGACATGGACTGAAAAAGAGTCGTCAGATATTTCGCACTCAAATGGCGCTCGGTCGCCAATCGGCTTAAGGCTTGGAGGTCCGTAGACTGCGATTCGCGAGCCGCCAGCGTTGCCCGGAGGTAGTTCTCGAGCGGTAAACGGCCACCTTGATTGGTATCCAACTTGATCCCCTGCAGATTGATGCTGGTTGAGCCGGTGTTGTTCGAATACGTGCGGTAAAAATCTCGAATGCGTCCAAGGCACTCCTCTGTCCAATCGCGGCGATTGACGCTTGGAGAAAATCGAATTCCGTTGGGAGTAAGTACTGCATGATCGGCAACTCCCTTGGCTGCATCCAAGTACTTGGTCACCAGGGCCGGCGACATCACCAGCGCATTGCCGGTATTCGTGAAGCCTTCGCCGGCCGCGCTGTCGGCAGGAAACTCGCGTGCAGGTTCAAGCGAAGCGACACCGGTCAAGTCTCGAATGGTGTAATTGTATTCGGCATTGTTGAGCCGCCGCAGAACCACACGTCCCGGATCACCCGCCTGTGCAGATGCCTCCAAGGTCAAATAGTCTCGAACCCAAGTTTGCAGCCGAGTGCGTTCCGCCTCGTTCAGTTGTTTCGCCTCTTTGGGAGGCATTTGTTCGCTATCGAGCATCTCGCGAACTTTGACCCAAATCTGCGTATGTTTTCGCACGTCATCGAATTCACGAAAAATCGACAGGTCAACTTCTGCCTGAGCGTCTTGCCCAACATGGCACTCGCTGCAGTAGCGTGCCAAAAGCGGCTTAACGTCATCTGTAAACTCGCGTTGGAACGGTTGCGTGTTGTCTTGTCGCGCATGGCATCGAGTACACCACCAAGTCATTGAGACTAGGAGCAGGGAAACGACGACGATTCGTCCGGTTCGCATAAAAGGTTATTCATGTGGCATAGGCTTCCAGAGTGTGAACACTTAGGAAACATAGGGTGGAAGCGGGTGGAAGCCTATGCCACTGGTAGAGGGTAGGTCGCTAAACAAAAGGGACTCATCAGTTTACTGGCGAGTTTACTCCACTGCAACGATCTCGACGCTAGGAAAGGACTTGGCGATCGATGCGATCTCTTCCTTTGACAGTTCGGACCATCTAGTAAAGGTCAACTTTCTAAGAGTGTCCTCAAGGAAACCTGCAACCATCGAGTTCGAAAAGTCAAATTCCCAAAAACTCGCTTCACGAAACTAAATAATGACTCGCAATTCTGACGTAGTGGAACGCGTCAAGCGTTTCGAAAACGCCTCGAAAACCTTGACGGTTTCCGCTACATGTGAGCAGAATTGCGCACGTTCATATAGTTCCTTAACGCAACCACCGATCGTCAATACTGGAGTCCGCAAATCACGCATTCCGTCCTCCGTATTCCAGGCGCTCTTTGCCACTGACAAAAAACCAGTTATACAGATGTTCAAGAATTCTTCACCGCCGTTTCGCCATCGTTGGACAACTGGTTGGTTTAACACTCAAGTATACTAGGCACGCTTCCCCTTGCCACTTGCTTGAAATAGAACAATCCAAAGCGTTGTGAAGTGAAGATCGACGTCCGCAGGAAACACGAAAGGGAGGCTGTATGATCACTACCCTTAAAATAACCCTTGTGCGTGGCTTTTATTGCGATCATGACTGGTCGGCCAACATCGAACTGGACGAATCATCGACTCTCGAAGAACTACACGTTGCAATTCAAATGGCAATCGATTTCGATGACGATCACAGTTTCAGTTTCTTCTATTCCCGGACCGACCGGAGCCGGGGTCGAGAGTATTTTCACGACGACGACGAATCCATCGTAACCAAAAAAGTAAAAGACCTGTTTCCGCTGCCAGAAAGAAAAAGTTTGTACTACCTCTACGATTGGGGGGATGAATGGGTCTTCAAAATCTCGCCGAGCAGGAAACGCCTTCACGAGCCCGTGAAACGTGTGAAGTATCCGAGAATCGAGAGCGAATCGGGAGTCAAGCCGGTGCAGTATCCCGGACATGAGGATGACGACGAATAATTCTCACCATGGAGCTGCTGCAAGAACTCTTGACTACCCCGACGTCCGTCGCCGTCAACAGTAAGATAGACGTGAGTAATACAGAACCGATTCGAGGTATTTAGGATGAACGAAGATCAAAACGAGCTTCAGTCTGAGTTAATCGTTGGTTTGGTTGGTGCCGTCGGTACGGAGCTTCAGCAGGTTGTTGACTTGTTGACTGAACGAATAAAACTTGCGGGTTATGAAGTTCACAGGATCAAGGTCTCGGACGAGGTAATTCCCGTGATCAGCTCAGTAAGCGTTGCATCGTCCGACCAATACGCTCGAATCGATCTCCTGATGAAGGCAGGCAACAATGCTAGGGAAAGCACGAAGGACAACAGCGTTTTGGCGCTTGGTGTTGCGGACGCGATTTATCAACAACGTCCGAAAGGACATGGACCGAAAGACGAAGGTAAATCCATACCGGCGTCGAGAACAGCCTTCATTATCGATTCGTTGAAACGTCCTGAAGAAGTGACTGCTCTTAGGAATATATATCCCTCCGGTTTCATATTGATTGGTGTGCATTCCGAAGAGTCGCGCAGGTTAACCCACCTGACTAAGAACCTTGGCATCTCGATCGAAAACGCCAAGGACTTGATCGAGCGAGACGGCGAAGAACGGCAAGTTCCCTACGGAAAACGATTGAACAGAACTTTTCACCTTGCAGATTTTTTCGTGCGAATAACGGAAAACAGGGAACGACTACGCCACGATATCAAACGTATGGTTGAGATTTGGTTTGGCAATCCATTTACAACGCCGACATTTGACGAGTTCGCTATGTTCATGGCATTTTCGGCGGCATTGCGGTCAGCAGACTTGTCGAGGCAGGTCGGCGCCGTCATTGCGAAGGAGCATCGAATTCTGTCGACGGGAGCTAACGACTGTCCGCGGTTCAATGGTGGACTTTATTGGCCAGAGCGTGACGAGACGTTTGCAATTTCCGACGTCGTTGGAGGGCGTGACTATACGATAGGTCATGATTCAAATCGAGTCGAACAAAACCGAATAATTGATGAAATTGCGTCTAAATGCAGTGAGCAGGGGATCGATTCCGGAGTCGTGAAAAAGATACTGCAAATAGCAGAGTAGCGGATCTGACTGAGTTCGGAAGGGTAGTTCACGCAGAAATGGAAGCCATACTTGCATGTGGTCGTTCAGGTGTGTCTACTGTGAATGCGACCCTTTACTCAACTACCTTTCCATGCCACAACTGTGCGAAACACATTGTTGCGGCTGGGTTGACTCGAGCTGTGTACGTCGAACCATATCCGAAGAGCAAAGCGATTGAGTTCCATCGGGACTCAATCACAACTGATCCTGACGGCGATAGGTCGTCAAAGGTTCGGTTTGTTCCGTTTGTAGGGATTGGCCCTCGGCGGTATTTCGATTTGTTTTCAATGAATACTGGTGCTAGCTATCCACTTATTCGCAAAGATCCGAAAACGGGAGATGCCTCGACGTGGAGTATCGAACGTGCTAAGCTTCGTATAAAAATGCTCCCCGATTCGTACCTTGGATTTGAATTGGAAGCGGTGGAAAAGTTTCGTAAAAACTTGAAGGAGTGAATAATGACAAAGGAAAAGATGCTTGAAGAACTTTCGACAATTTCGTCAATGATTGCCGAACGTCCATGGTGGCAAAAAAATCTTTTGGACGAATGCTCTAAGGCAACGAGTACGACTCCCCGCCCAACCGAATCCGCTTCTACAACCGTTAGACCTTCGTCCAATTTGGAGTCCCCCATTGCCGCACGACACTCTATTGCGTCTAACAGCTAAATGTTGCGAATCACTCCTTGGCGAACTTGAATTGGCCTGATATTAACGGTCATCAAAAAAATCGCAAATATCTGCTGCAAACGCAATACAATCTGAAGCATTCTTGCTTCTGCCGCATTGGGTTACTAAGCTGACGAACTTTCGATTCGCACACATAACCCGCCCCCGATCCGAATCTTCGAGCATGAACACGGCGCCTCGCAAGTTAAGCAGTTTGTGACCGCAGAAAAACTCCTTCCGGATCACGAACTTGCTAATTCGGCCGATCGTCCGTGGTCATCTGCCGGGAAGGCAAAGGGACTATTCACACCGCCTCTAAGTTCGACTTTTTACGACCTGAAACATATCCGTTCCTCACTCAGCAACTTCATTGAGTCGCTCGGGTATGAACCTATTCTTTCGGAAGATGGCGACATTGCATATGAGCACGGGATCCCACTCGATGAATCGTGCTATCGCGAGGTAGCCCCAAGAGCAAGACCATCGAATTGAAAGGGGGCAAAACCTCAGATGTTACCTCCGCCATTCAGCAGGACCGCAAGATCGACAAGTCCTACGAAATCTACCTGTCACTTTATCAAGCTGTAACCGGAACTGACGAAGAGCGGAACATCTACAAGCAGTTCTCGCCCGACTTCTTTGACCTCATCGTGATCGACGAATGCCATCGAGGCAGCGCAGCCGAAGATTCCTCTTGGCGAGAAATTCTTTCCTATTTCAATTCCGCAACACAAATCGGATTGACAGCCACCCCTAAAGAAACCAGGTTGGTCTCCAATATCGACTATTTCGGTGAGCCCATTTACACGTACTCCTTGAAGCAAGGCATCGAGGATGGTTTCCTCGCTCCCTACAAAGTGATTCGAATCGACATTGACCGAGACACTGGTTGGCGTCCAGAGGGAGGCAAACTCGACAAGCACGGCAACGAGATCGAAGACCGCATTTACAATCAAAAGGACTTCGACCGATCGCTTGTATTGGAACAGCGAACCAAGTTGGTTGCCAAAAAGGTGACTCAATTCCTGAAAGCCACCAACCGCTTCGACAAAACTATCGTCTTTTGCGACGATATCGACCACGCCGAACGCATGCGACAAGCGTTGGTCAACGAGAACGCAGACTTGATCGCTCGGAATCACAAGTACGTCATGCGGATCACGGGTGACAATGCCGACGGCAAGGACGAGCTCGATCAGTTCATCCATCCCGAAGAAAAGTACCCGGTTATCGTCACAACTTCCGAATTGATGACTACCGGTGTTGATGCTCAGACGTGCAAGTTGATTGTTCTCGACAAAACCATCCAATCGATGACCAAGTTCAAACAAATCATCGGGCGTGGTACTCGAATCAACGAAGACTTCGGCAAACTGTTTTTCACGATCATGGACTTCAAAAAGGCTACGGAACTTTTCGCCGACAAGAACTTCGATGGCGAGCCGGTTCAAATCTACGCTCCCGGTCCAGACGATCCGCCGGTACCGCCTGATGAGGATGTGACAACCGACGAAGGTGTCGCGGGAAGTGAGGCCGCGACGGAAGAAATCGACTTTGGAGGCGAACTTGAAACAACAGAGAACGAGTCCGGTACGAATATTGGCACAGGCAACGGAGGTATCCTGATAGATCCGCCTCGCCGCAAAAAGTACTATGTTGACGACGTCGCAGTCCAAATCGTGGCCGAGCGAGTCCAGTACTATGGCATCGACGGCAGGCTAATCACCGAATCGTTAAGAGACTATACTCGCAAAACGGTTTTGAACGAGTTCGCTTCACTCGACGCATTTCTACAACGCTGGACGACTGCCGAGCAAAAGCAAGCGGTACTAAGTGAGTTGGAACAGCAAGGGGTCTTTTTCGAAGAACAGATTCTGAAAGACCTGCAAAGCGCGGGCAACGCGGGCGAGTACTACACGCCGCGAGCCGTCACACAGTTCATGGTCGACATGGTCAACCCCAAGCTCGGCGAGAAAGTGCTGGACCCCGCCTGCGGCACGGGCGGCTTTCTGACGTGTGCAATAAAACATCTGCGGAAGCAGGTCAAAACGCCCGACGACGAGGAGCTGTTGCAACGCTCGGTGCTGGGGATCGAGAAGAAGCCGCTGCCGCATCTGCTGTGCGTGACGAACATGCTGCTCCACGGCATCGACGTGCCGACCAACATCCGCCACGACAACACGCTTTCAAAGCCGCTGGCCAGCTACGTCCCCAAGGATCGTGTCGATTGCGTCATCACCAATCCGCCGTTCGGCGGCATGGAAGAGGACGGCATCGAAACCAACTTTCCGCAAAAGTTCCGCACGCGCGAAACCGCCGACCTGTTTCTGGTGCTGATCCTTACGCTGCTGAAGGACGGCGGACGGGGCGCGATCGTGCTCCCCGACGGCACGCTGTTCGGCGAAGGGGTCAAAACGACGATCAAGGAAAAGCTGCTGACCGAGTGCAACCTGCACACGATCGTCCGGCTGCCGAACGGCGTCTTCAGTCCGTACACGGGGATCAAGACGAACCTGCTGTTCTTCACCAAGGGGGAGCCGACCACAGAGATGTGGTTTTACGAGCACCCCTATCCGCCGGGAGCCAAGTCCTACAACAAGACGAAGCCCATCCGCATCGAAGAGTTCGACATCGAAAAGAAGTGGTGGAAGAAGCGGAAGGAGACCGAGCAAGCCTGGAAGGTGCCGGTCGAGCAAGTCCAAGCCGCTCTCTACAACCTCGACATCAAGAACCCGCACGACACGAGCGTCGCGCACACCGACCCCGACGAGTTGCTCGCCGACTACCAACGCCTGATGACCGACCTGCAACAGACCCGCGACCGGTTGAAGGACGAGTTGATGAAGGCGTTTGATCGATGAGGCACCGATGGTACAGAGTGTTTTCGAATTCATCAGACAGTGTCTGACGAATTCCGACCCCCGATACATTTAAAACACACCATCCACCAACTTACCTTAATTGCAGAAAATAGGTATATTTTAAAATAACGACCTTGGTCGGTTCGCCTTGTTTCAGGCGCCTGAAATAACCTTATAGATCGCAACGGCAGATCAAGAATAAGCTGTATCCACAATGAGAGCAGGACGTTACGTCAAACAATCTACTGGCTATCGGGCTTTCTTACCGGCCGATTTGCCCCCGGTTCCACCGATTGCTATGGAGCCGGAGCTCATCCGATTGCTCTCTGACGCTGATCGCGCGTTGGGGCGACTAGATGGTGTTGCGACTGTCCTGCCAAACCCGGACCTCTTCGTGGCGATGTTCGTTCGTCAGGAGGCAGTCCTGAGTTCGCAAATTGAAGGAACTCAAAGCACGTTGCAGGAC
>JBEBHM010000829.1:0-3664 GCA_040080875.1 Pirellula sp. | reverse complement strand
GCATACATGCGAGCCACACGCGCGGGCGTTTCGCGCAGGCCTTCGCGGTCTGGGTCCTCACCCACTGCAGCGAGAATTTCCCGAACTGCCCGTTCGATTCTTTGGTGATCCACACTTTGGTCGGATTCAGTTTCCGAATGCATACTTGGATTGAACATTGACTTAGTAAATGACTTGTGATGCCGTAATCATAGTGAAAAATGCCAGATTGGAAACGCGAGCTGAGCCGCGAACGTTCCAACCGGAGTTGAAGTCAAGATTGTAGACCGACTCTCCAAGAACTCGAACCAAGAACGTATAATCAGCGTGCAATTTTCAGATCACTTCGGGAAAACACCCATGAATAGTGCCAAGGCGGACGTTTCACTTCGCGATTTTCAACAGCTGATTCGTACGATGTACTTTGAAAAGGACGAGGAGCGTGGAGTTTCAGGGACCTTCATGTGGTTGATGGAAGAAATCGGCGAGTTGGCTTCGGCCCTTCGGACTGGGACCGATCAAGAAAACTTGGAGGAAGAATTTGCCGACGTGGTGGCTTGGTTGACAACCATTGCCAATGTGGCGGGAGTCGATTTGAGCGCGGCCCTCCAGAAAAAATATGGTGGCGGATGCCCAGGATGCGGTCGATTTGCGTGTGAATGCCCAGCAAGCGAAAAACCTTGATTTTTCGTTGCGAATTGCCATCGAATCGCAAGAAGTGCGAAAACCCTTGCAAGATCTCCTTTGAATTCTTCGCCGTTCCCCCGTA
This sequence comes from Pirellula sp., assembly GCA_040080875.1. GTDB lineage: Bacteria > Planctomycetota > Planctomycetia > Pirellulales > Pirellulaceae > JBKCUI01. Next base: position 2,916 of record JBEBHM010000829.1, on the reverse strand, counting down.
CAATCGACGAAGATGTTTAAGCACATCCCCACATTCCCAATGCTTGACACAGGAAAAAACCAATGGACTCCATCGATCGCCAAATAGCGCGTGCACGACGGCTGATGTGGTTGCAAACCACACTCAACATCTTGTCCTGGTGTTTGATCATTGCTTTCTCCGTCGGATTCGTCGCAATGCTCGTGCCCAAGATTTGGTACTTGCCGTACACATTCCGAAGCTGGAGCTTTGGGTGGATGCTCGGTTGCGGCGGTGCGGCGACCATCGTGACGGCGACAATCGCGTACTTTTTTCGCCCCAGCCGTATTCTGTCTGCCATCGAATTGGATCGACGATTCGGACTCCGGGAGCGAATTAGCAGCGCGTATCAATTGGATTCCGAGCAACGTCACTCTGCGATTGGCGAAGCTTTGATTCAAGATGCAGCCATCAAAGCAGAACGTATCGATGTCCGAGACCACTTCCCTATTCGAACAGCCCCACAAACTCCGTGGGTGTTGTTGCCATTGCTGTCGTGTATCGCTTTGTTCTGGGTGCCTGACGCGGAACTGCCTGCAATCGCCAAGCTCCCGGGAACTTCGACAGAACGGCTCAACAACATCAAGAACCAAACGAAACCTATCTTGGCACAAATCAAGAAGCAACGTGAAACTTTAGAAGAAAAGGGGCTTCAAGATGCAGCCGACGAATTCAAGAAACTCGAAAAGAAACTAGAGGATCTTCAGAAGTCCACAACGATCGACTCCAAGAAACTACTTTCCGATTTCAACGAGATCAAGAAAGAAATGGAACAACGAAAAGAATCGCTCGGTGGTACGGATAGTTTGAAAAAGGCTCTCGACAATCTTAAGAACATCGACAAAGGACCCGCAGACAAAATGGCCGAGGCACTCAAGGACGGCGATATGGACAAGGCCGGCAAAGAGCTCGACAAACTGCTCGAACAAATGAAATCCGGAAATCTCTCGGAGTCCCAAAAGGAACAACTGGCCAAGCAACTGGACCAATTGCAAAAGGCCATCGAAAAATCTCAGGACCAACAAAAGCAAGCCATCGAAGATGCAAAAAAGGAATTAGCCAAAGCTGAAAAAGCTGGTGATGCCGAATCGGCTGCCAAACTCCAAAAGAAACTCGATGCACTGCAAGCCAACGCAAGCAAAGCCAAAGCTGCCCAAATGGTCAAGGCCCAAATGGCCAAGGCTCAGAAAGCCATGGAACAAGGAAAGGACGCCGAGGCACAACAGGCCCTCGAAGAATTGCAAGCCGAGCTAGCTCAAATGGCCGAGGACCAAGAAGCTCTCCAAGAAATGGAAGAACTCATGGATAACTTGCAAGATGCCAAGAAAGCCTCGACCTGTAGCGAATGCGACGGAGGTGGTTGCGCAAACTGCAAATCCGACAAGGAAGGCAAGCCCAATAAAAACGCCAAGGGTGAAGGACGAGGCGCTGGCGAACGCGAAGAAGCCGAAGACAAAGTCAAGTACTTTGATTCTCAAGTTCGCGAGCAAATGCGCAAAGGGGAAACTGTCTTTGGCGGCAAAGTCGGAGGGCCCAATCGTAAAGGTGTTACCAAGGAAGAAGTCCGCGACGCAGTCTTGAACGCAACTCCCGATGATCCAGATGCGATCGAAAATATGTCCTTGCCAAAGGCGCAACGCGATCAGCAACGCGACTATTTCAATACGCTGAGAGACAAATAGGCTGAGAGTTGAGGGTTGAGAGTTGAGAGTTGAGAGTTGAGAGTTGAGCAATTGTCCCAATTGCTCCTGATGGATTGGATGGATTGGGAATCGATTAAGTTTGATTCGGAAACGATTGGGACAATCGTCTTACTCTGGTGAATCTGGCTCGATAGACGGGCAAACCGTGGCGGCGTGTTCTGCGTTCGAAATGGGTTCGATAGTCCATGTCGTGGACTGCGGGCGGTTCGCTAACAAAGTACGGGCCGCTGAGATGGGTAATTTGCTCGATCAGCTCTAACGTTGATTCGTAATAGTCGAGCACGTCCGTCCAGAAATGGAGTTCCCCCTCGGGAACTAGGCATCGCTCGATATTTCGCAGCGTCTTTTCGCTGAGAACTCGACGTTTCTTGTGTCGAGATTTCCACCACGGGTCTGGGAAATAGACGTGAATCGCCTGGATCGAGTTATCCAAGACATCATGCTCCATCACCTCGACCGCGTCGCAGGCATAGAACTTGGCGTTTGGAATTCCTAGCTTGTCGATTCGTGCCTGGCATTCGAGAGCGTACTTGGTCGCCAATTCAAGCCCAACGAAACGATGAGCCTGGTTTTCCTTGGCCGCATTGGTCAAGAACAGCCCCTTGCCAGAGCCTATTTCCAGTTCTACCGGGATATCGGATGCGATCCAATCGCGAAAGGCCGCCAAATCCTGGGGCTGCACAAAACGATCACGAAAAGTCGATGCCGAAGCGGCTGGGTCATCTGGATCGTGTTGCATACCAAATTGGTTGGGTTATAAACGAGTAGTTGCGAAATTGGTTATGTTTCAAGATAAGCAATTTTCGTTTCACCGATAGTCACTTTCGGTCTCACCCCTTACCTCACGCTTGTGATCACAAAAGGCTTTCGCTATGTCCTCAACTCCAATCAAGCCGATCGAACAGACCTCGCCACAAAACAATCTTGATCCGACGGATACGAGCCGTCGATCATTTATCACAAAGACAGCGTCGGTATCTGCGATGGCGGGCGCGTCGAGCTTCCTCGCTCGGAGCGCACACGCGGCGGGTAGCGATATCATCAAAGTCGGACTCGTGGGATGTGGTGGACGCGGTTTTGGAGCTGCAAAAAATGCAATGACCGCCGATGCCGGATGCCGACTGACCGCCATTGCCGAAGTCTTTTACGATCGCATGATCGCCGGGAAAGCTGAACTCGAGAAAACACTTGGTAG
>JBEBHM010000152.1:0-13738 GCA_040080875.1 Pirellula sp. | reverse complement strand
GTCCCAAGTACATACCTTCTTCGGGGCAATCTACCGGCAGCCAAGTCAACTGCTCACCGTCGATGTTCACAACACCAATTCGCAGCTTTTCAATCTGCCCGCCAACACGAGCAAATCGATTCTGTTGCACTTCAGGGTAGGAAGGATCTCCGGGAACCAAAACCCATCTCTGTCTCACTCCGCTAAAGTCAGCTTCGACAAACAAAACTTTTGATCCATCGGGACTCAAGATCGGATTGCGAAACTCGACTTTGCGATCGGCAGGAGTTGATGCGAGCGTTAATTCTGTTTTGTTCTTTTGATTGACGGCTACGAGCTTGGAACTGCGAGCTTCAATTTTGATCTCGTCATTCACTGAACGACTTTGGTTGTTCGAGCCTGTAACCCTATCATCTTCTGATGCAGATCTGCGTTCACCCGACTTCGAATCGTAGAACCATGTAGTTTGTTTGTTCGTGCTCGGATCGACTTCGTCAACCAAGAATCCCGAACTATCGCTTAGCCAATTTGGCCGAAAGCTCTTGGCCCGAAACTCGCTGCGGTCATAGATCGACTTTAGCCGAGGCTCTGCATGGCTTCGCCAAGTTGAATCCTTAGCGGTTTGTGCAACTGAATTCTGAGCCGCGATTACCATGAAGAATAATTGACCCAATGACAGCGTCATGGTCGGTCGCAACTGTACACGTATCTTGCAACTCATGGATGAAATCCTGGGGATGGTTGTCTTTGGATTGGGACTCGAACGAGTCGTGCTGCAGTTAGTTAGTACGATAGCACAGCACGACATTCATGCTGCCGTTAGACGGCACGCAGCCGATTTTGCGGAGCAAAAGTTGCCACAATTGCGATGGAGTGTCAGTTGGCCGGATCACGAGCTTGTTCGATTAACTGAGCCATCGCGCGGCCCAGTCTTTCGCCAGTCTCGTAGTATGTTTCGGCATTGTGATTGTAGTGATGACCTTGGTTTGCGGGAGACTGGTCAGCGTCGCGCCAGAGGTCGCGGGTATCGACGGCTTTCACATTACCCTTGAACTCTTGGTATTTGCCCCTGGCGCCATCGACGGCCAGTTGTGCTTCTGCAATCTGCTTGCCATACCCTTCTGTGCCTGGATTACCACAACCAGTCGCGAGGACAAATTTTGCATGTGGTGACTGAAAGTCATTCCGAAGTGATTTGATGAGATGTACTAAGTTCTGCTCATAACGACCCGCTAGTGCGGCATTTTGATCCTTGTGGCCTTGCCACCAAACAAAGCCCGCTACTTCATAGCCTTGGCCTTGGTAATCGGGATAGTAGTTTGCAAGGTTACTAAGAACTGCTTTGGCATGCGCGACATCGGCATCATATTGCCGACCACCATACCAAGGTACAGGCTTGGGTTCGGCGTCTTTTTCCCAAAAGTTTGCCACATCTTGGTAACCAGCATAAACCTTGCCCCCGTGTTCAAAACGCTCGCTACCTGGCGGAAGTAGATCCCATCCTAAGCTGCGATTGCCGATGCAGGCCTTTAGCAGTAATACAGGCTCATCGTGATAGTAACCCATCACATGCCCGAAGCCGAGTTCCGGTCCAAACGACTTGTTCGGAACCAACCACCCATTGCGGACCACACCAAACTTGTCCAGTACTTTGTAGTCAACGCCACGTTGATCCATGACATGGACATAGCGAACATCTTGACGAACAATCCACATTCCTGCGCTGTCAACAAGATGTGGGTATTTTCCCTTGGTATGCACGAAATACTCAAGCGTGCCTTTGAGGTCCCTCGGTTCAACACGACCAAAGCCCAGCATGTTGGATTGGCCTAGCATCACATAGACTTTTATGGGCTTCGAGTGATCTGCTCTCTTTCCATCTGAATCAGGCAAGGTCTCAGGGATGTCCCCTGCGCATACTGCTTGAGTCGAAAGAAAGAACCTCAGTATGACCAAGACAGTAAAACACCACGCAACGAGTTTCGATGGTTTGCATGATATAGGTTCCGTTACATTCATAATCCATCCTCCTCAAGCTATGTCCACGAATGATTCTCAAATTAGCTTTCCTCCCACGAACTGGGCATTTACGCCGCCTCATAGTATCTTGAGGACATTGATCTGTCTTGCACTTCTGAAATCACAGCCTGTCAAAATGCGCACAACGGAAGCCGCACGCATGGGCGCCATCCCAAATCCGGCTGTCGAGGTTCGAGAAGTCTTGCCAAACGGCACCGAATTCAAAGCTGTTTGGTCACATCTGCGACAAAGTGGTGTGGCCAAACTAGTGACAGTGCACTTTTTCGACAGAGGTTAGTGATGCGCATACCTGGAGAGCGAATCAAAAGGACAAAATTGATTCAGGCGGACAAGTAAGTCGTAGCGGTTGAGGTCGAAATGGTCGTGCCAGTCGATGACCCCACAGAACCCTGCTACGAATCGGAGACTGTCCAGTTTCTTCGCGACGTCAAGGAATACGCTGAGCGCGGAGACGTAAGTTGGCTCACAATGCACGGAAGGGTCTATGCAGCAATGGAGCCGGCTTCTTCGGCGCAGAGGTGAGTTGCGCCTCAGGTGGGAACGTCAAAAGCCCAACCACTTTCGCCCCAGGACGAACCGTCCTTTGTCAGCAACCTTGTCTGTCGGTGCTTCGTGACAAACCACGAATTTGGCAACTCGCACCGGTTTGACACGCCGGTGCGCATTCTGAAATGTTTGGTGCTACCACTGCTATTTGCCTCAGAACAAGACGTGATCGCACAGCTTAACTCGTCGATCACTTTGGATCGACAAATCAAGCAAATCCAGTTGGCTTTGCGACCCTATTGCCCGACTGCCCTTCTTGCTTGTTTCGGCATGTGTTCTGGGCTGTGGGCTAAGTGCTGATCTACCTTTGATAAGGTGCTTGCGTCGCTGTGGCCCATCAGGATGGCAACTGTTAATGCGTCCATTCCCGAACGAAGTGCATTCGTGGCCCATGAATGTCGAAGCGCGTACAACGAGCACTCGGGTGCAAATCGAGCGTATACGCGGTTCGTAAGTCTGCGTCGCTGACCGATGGTCAGTTTGGCAGGGTCCAATCCCGACGTTTCATCGTCCTTTGAAACCTCGTCGAGAAAAATCGCTTGGAAGTCGATTCCTTGTTTTTGGATAGCATCCCTGCCCATCCGCTGCCACACTCTTGCAAAATAACCGCCGGTGGTTACGAACCAAGCGGAGCGGTCTTTTCGGTACGCGACAATCACTTTTGATAATGGTGCGTCCTTGCTCTCCCAAAAATCGACTCATGCCATAGCGTGTTTCGCAAGGGAAAGCCATCGTTTGCACAAACGTATTCCAAGAGAAATTTTTCGCTCAGATCGGGGTGTACTGCCTTGTTAGGACAGTTTTCCGGTACGAACTACGGATTTGAAGGGTCGCACATCGGTTTGACGGTAACAGGCGAAAAGCCCGTTCGACCTGGAAAACATTGATCATCCAACGAAGTACGCCCGGAAGGATTCGAACCTTCAACCCTCGGTTCCGAAGACCGATGCGCTATCCAATTGCGCCACGGACGCGTGAGCTCTATTCTTAAATTATTTGCTCCATAATTCAAGATGCTGCGACGAAAGTTCTCGTCCACCGTTCCCTTCTCGCAGAACCACGAATTCTACCCGATTCTTCGCCCTTTTGAAGTCCCATCGCGAACTATCTCTAACTCGCTCGAAAACCCACCGGTTAGCCTACGTTTCTCTGTCTAAATCCAACGCCACCCTTTTACTGGAAAGCATATAAATGCTTATCGCCGCGCAAAATGAAACGACCTCGGCTGATTGCCGGCGTAGTCAAAACCGATTCCCCGAGGTCGTTTTGCTCCAAAATCGTTCCGTGCTCGTCCATCGATACCACAAACGTGTGCCCCTCCTCGCTCGTGCAGTAAAGCTTGCTATGCGAAGCAACCGGCGACGAAGTGTATGCCGTGGCCTTGTCCGACCGAAGCCTCTGCCGAAAAACGCGATTGCCGGAATTGAGCTCCAAGCAAGTTAACAATCCGCTGTTGTCCAAAATGTAGACCCGCCCTTTGGCGACTACCGGGGTTGGCATGTAGGGACCGCCTCGCGTTTGCGCCCACACAAACGGTGCAATATCCGACTTGCTATCAGGTATTTTCAGTCCGCCACGCGCCGAATGCAGCAGCGCAACAATTGGCTGCACCGGAGCGTATCCACTCGTCAACAACGCTAAGTCTGGGACGACTTGCGGCGTCGGCACAACGATCTCCGAAAATCCTCCCAGCGACCAAAGCTTTTCTCCCGTGCGCGCATGGTAGGCCGCTGTGCTCTTGGTGCCTGTTGCGATCACCGTCGGAGTTCCGTCAGGTGCCATGAATGCCACTGGACTGCTCCACGTCGGAATCTCGTCGCGAGTGGTTCTCCAGCGTGTATCACCTGTCTTGAGATCCAATGCGATGATAAACGCACCTTCCTGCACGTCGCACTGCAGGATGACGGTATCTTCGAAAATAAAAGGCGAGCTGCCAAAGCCCCATTGATACGATCGATCATAAAACCATCCACTATCAAGCATCCCTAAATTCTTGCTCCAAACCGGATTGCCGTCGATGTCATAACAAAAAACACCCGCTCCGCCGAAACATGCGACCACCAACTTGCCATCGGTCGCTGGCGTCGAGTTGGCGTGACTGCTTTTGGCATGACGTTTAACTTTGGGGACTTCTTTGGCTGCCTCGCGATCCCAAACGATCGCACCATTGTTCATGTCGACACTCATGAGCCGATACGTACATTCTCCGTCCGATACGACCGATTCGACGTCGCCATAGGCACCCGTCCTGAATCCGCTTCGATCGGATTCTTGAATGGCTGTGACGACATAGACGCGATCTCCCCATACGATAGGTGACGATGTCGATAGACCTGGAATGGGCGTTTTCCAAGCGAGACCTTCCCCTCGCTCGCCGTTCCATTTGGAAGCAACCGCTTGCCCGCAGTTCCATCCCCTAGATAATGTGCCTCGGAAGTTTGGCCACTCCTCGTTGTCAAACGTAAAATCTTGTGCAAGCGAGTGATTGGTTTCGGTGCTGCTGCCTGGGATACCAGCGGATGAAGTTTCTTCGCTGACTCGCTTGTACAGCGATTCTTTTTCAGCAGCCTTCCATCGAAGCGAGACCACTTTGTCGGTTTCCTTGTCGAATGTGGCTGTGATACCACGCGAGGTGAACGAATCGTTTTCGCTGGCTTCAAGCACCGTCGAGCGTTCGCTGTCCGGTTCGGACACCGTCAGACGACCATCCGCAGATTTAACGATCAGAGTCTCGGTCTCGCTCTTGTAGGTGCCGACATAAGAAGCCCATTTGGCAGCGTTGGCTCTGGTATTTTCGGCTTCCGCGTACAACGCTCGCGACACGTCTGACATCCGATCACTGATCAATTTGTCAAATTCGTCGATCTCTTGTGGAGGGCTAGTGGCTTTCTTCAAGGCTCGAATCTGGCTCAAGCTGTCTGCGAGGCCTTTATCCGAGACGGTTCCGCTTTCGACAAAGAGTCGCACCAAATCCCATTGCCTTGCACCTATGGCCATGCCGATCGCCGAGTCGATATCCTTGGCTCCTGCCTTGACCAACAACCCGACCACCCCTTTGTGTTTTCGCATTGTGGCCCAGCCTAGCGGGGATACGCGATAGAACTTGTCTTTGGTGTTGGGATCAGCTTGAGCCTCCAGAAGTAGTCGCACGATTTCTTCGCGTCCGTGGTCGCAGGCCATCGATAGCGGAGTTACGCCATATGCGTTGGGGGTGTTAATGTCGATTTTCGCTTGGATGCATTGCTTGACCATGTCTGCATCCCCCTTGACCGCCGCATTGCGCAGCGATTCCAAATCTTGCGACTCGGCCGAATGCAATACGATGAGGAAACTGTACCCACTCCAGAGTAGTAGTCTCAACCGTTTACCGAACATAATGCACTCCGTGTTGCTGGAAAAACGACTTCATAGTTTTAGCGATGCATAGATTGTAGAACAATCATGGACTGTGTTTAATATCCATGCGGATTGTGACTGCTAGTCGCGGGCGAGAAATCCAACTAAAATATAGTCCATGAGAACCAGCAGCTTTTGGCTAGTAATTCCCTTTCTGGGATGGGTCGTCATGGAGTCCTTGGCGGTCGCGGACGTGTCGTTCAATCGCGATGTTCGCCCAATCCTTTCCGACAAGTGCTTTTCGTGCCACGGACCGGATGGGACGCACCGAGACGCCGATCTTCGCCTCGATCTTGCCAGCGACACAACTCGCCAACGCGATCATGGTCACGTCGTAATTCCAGGAGACACCAGACAAAGTCTTCTATTTCAACGAATATCGGCCTCCGATGTGGCGATGCGTATGCCCCCCGCAGATTCAGCCAAGCAATTGTCATCGCAGGAGATTCGAATCCTCAAGGAATGGATTGAACAAGGTGCAAAATATGAATCGCATTGGGCTTTCGCTCCTATCTCGAACCCGATGCCTCTGAAATCCGATTCTCAAGATCCAAGGCTCAGCCCCATCGATCGCTTTGTGACCGATGCTGCCGCGCGACAGGGTTTGAGACTCTCTCCAAAAGCGGACAAGCGGACGTTGCTTCGCCGCGTCTACCTTGACCTGATCGGACTACTTCCCACCCCCGAGGAATCTAACGCATTTGCTAGTGATGTACGCGAGGGAGCTTACGACGAAGTGGTACAGAGATTGCTCGATAGTCCTCACTACGGTGAACGTTGGGGAAGACATTGGCTGGACCAAGCACGATACGCGGATTCGCACGGTTACACCATCGATGCCGACCGTGTCATGTGGCCTTTTCGAGATTGGGTCATCCGTGCTCTCAACGCCGACATGCCCTTTGATCAGTTCACTATCGAACAACTCGCAGGCGATTTGCTACCCAATGCATCCACAGACCAACTGATCGCGTCCGGTTTTCATCGCAATACGTTGATCAATCAAGAGGGTGGTACCGATCCCGAACAGTTCCGCATGGAAGCGGTCATGGATCGGGTCTCAACCACAGGTGCTGTGTGGATGGGGCTCACCGTCGGATGCGCCCAATGTCACACTCACAAATTCGACCCGATCAGCCATCGCGAATACTACCAGTTGCTTGCCTTCTTTAACCAATGTGCGGACACCAACAACGTCGGACCAACCGTCGATGTCCACGAGGGCGAACTGTTCATGCCGAAGGAACTTGAGCCGAAACGGCGCGAGCTCATCAATGCACTTACAAGAGTCAATCAGTTGTTGGCGACTCAAGACAAACGACGCATCCAATGGGAAGAGTCTCTGCAAACCCGAGAGGGATCAGGAACGCCTAAAGCCCCCACGGAATGGCGAACGCTCGAGTTACGATCGGCCAAAGCGGAACTAGCGACTATGACCATCCTTGACGATCAATCGGTCTTGGCCACGCAAGGCATCTTGCGCGAGACCTACATTATTGAGTCGGCACGGCTGGCCCCTCAGACTCGTGTTGGTTCCTTTCGGCTTCGCTTTTTGCCACATGATTCGTTGCCCAAGCGTGGGCCTGGATTGGCTTCCAACGGGAATCTCGTTCTTAGCGGAGTCGAGGCTTATCTTGGAGATGAAAGGCTACAGCTTGTCTCTGCCAGCGCCGACCACTCGCAAAAGGGTTTCTCACCTGCCAACCTCATCGACGATGACCCAGGCACGGGTTGGGCGATCAACGTGGAACCTGGTTCTAAGATCAAAATGAACGATGAGCATGTCGTGGTGCTTGCTCTTGGGCGTCCTGTTGCAACGAGCGATCTCGCTCTGAAATTTGTTCTCAAACATGAAAACAACAACGAATACAACGTTGGGCGAGTTCAATTTTCAGTCGCCGAGGAAGTGGTCGACGCACTCGACGATCCGCCGTTGCTCGAAGCCTTGATGGTCCAAGAAACCGAACGAACCAGCGAACAGAAGAAACTCATTAGTTCCAAGTTCGAAGCGATGGACGAACCGCTCAACGCGGCTCGCAAAGAGGTGGACTTGATTCGGACGCAACTCGGATTGGGGCCAACCGTCAAAGTGATGGTGTCACGCGACGCAAGCACGCCTCGAACCACTTACATCCTCAAGCGAGGCGACTTCTTGCAACCCGACAAAGAGAACGGTACGGTCCATCCAAATGTATTGTCCGTCCTGCCACAGTTACCTCCGGCCGCCGAAAATGCACCGTACTCGCGGTTGGATTTCGCGCGTTGGCTCGTTTCGAAACAAAACCCATTGACGGCGAGAGTTACGGTAAACCGTGTATGGATGCGATACTTCGGAAGGGGAATTGTTGCCACCGAAAACGATTTCGGTTCGCAGGGATCGTCGCCCACGCATCCCGAACTGCTGGATTGGCTCGCTTGGGATTTCATGCAGAACGGTTGGTCGATGAAGGAGTTGCATCGACGCATCGTTACTTCTGAGACATATCAACAATCATCGCATGCACGTGCGGATGTCGACTCCATCGACCCTTTGAATTTGCTCTTGGCTCGACAAAACCGAATGCGATTGGACGCGGAAATCATTCGCGATGTATCGCTTTTTGCATCGGGAAAGTTGGGCACGAAAATAGGTGGCCCGAGTGTTCATCCCCCACAGCCCGACGGCGTGTATGCATTTACCCAGAACAACAAAGTCTGGCAAGTATCCCAAGGGGATAATCGCTATCGGCGCGGCATGTATACCATGTTTTATCGCAGCGCACCGCATCCGATGCTCACGACGTTTGATTCGCCCGACTTTCAGTCGGTATGCACGAAACGTCAGCGATCCAATACGCCACTCCAAGCCCTCACGATGTCGAACGACGAATCCATCTATGAATTGGCTGGCGAGCTGGCGCTCCGTGCGTGCAATGCTCATCCTGGCAGTGATTCGGCTACGCTTTTGCGCCGCGTTCAAGCTATCTTTGAATTCGCGGTTTGTCGACCTCCGACACCTACCGAACTTGACCGCGTCAAAGCATTTATCGACAAACAAATTCACGCTAGGCCTGCCTCAGAGTTGCGCGACGCTGAATTGCGCGACGCTGAATTGCGCGACGCTGATTCGATGGTGTGGACATCGATTGCCCGAGCCGTCATGAATACCGACGAATTCGTGACACGAGAATAGGATGAAACGTGATTGCATGACGGATATCAACGTACAACGAAACACACGTCGACATTTCTTTCGCGATTGTCGAGTTGGTTTAGGGGCCTTAGCCCTTCATCAATTATTCAGCCCTTCTGCGAACGGCGATGACGGAACATTCAAGCCCAAGGCTAATCCGCTGTCACCTCGGCCGAGCCATTTTCCTGCCAAAGCCAAGAACGTGATCTATTTATTCATGGCCGGGGCGCCCAGTCAGTTCGAGTTGTTTGACTACAAGCCAAAACTACAACAGTTGGATGGTGAGCGTGCTCCGGATTCATTTTTTCCGAAAGATAAATCGTTCGCCTTCATTGGGCGAGACGCCAAGTTGCTCGGGACGCGACGTAGTTTTGGTCGCCATGGTCAATGCGGCGTGGAATTGAGTGAGCTGCTGCCTCATACTGCTTCGATCGCGGATGAAATCTGTTGGATCAAGAGTATGAAAACCGACGTGTTCAATCATGGCCCGGCTAAGTTGTTTATGAATACGGGTTTCCAAGCTCCAGGGCGTCCGTGCTTTGGCTCGTGGGTAACGTACGGCATCGGAAGCGAATCGCACAGCTTACCCGGTTTCGTGGTGTTGCAATCGGGGCCTAGAGGGCCACGCGCGGGGAATGCTCTCTGGTCCAGTGGATTCCTGCCCACCAGTTTCCAAGGAGTTCCGTTTCGCGGGACCGGCGACCCCATTCTGAATTTGCGAAACCCCAGCCAAGTCGACTCGCGACAGCAACGCGACTTCATCGATTTGGTGCAACAACTCAATCAAGAACGATTGGGTGTCACAGGTGATCCTGAAATCACGACGCGGATCAACGCTTACGAAATGGCGTATCGGATGCAGACCAGCGCGCCGGAATTGATGAACATCGGCCAGGAACCAGCACATGTGTTGGAATCCTACGGAGCGGAACTAGGGCAGAACTCCTTTGCGAACAATTGCTTGCTTGCGCGCAGGCTGGTTGAGCGCGGAGTTCGGTTTGTGCAGCTGTATCATACGGACTGGGATGATCATGGCGGCCCCAACGACAATCTTGGAGCACCGCTCGAACGCCGATGCAAACAAGTCGATCAAGCTTGCGCAGCGTTGGTCAAGGACTTGAAAACAGCAGGCCTGCTCAACGAAACCATCGTGATTTGGGGAGGCGAGTTTGGCCGAACACCGATGGGTGAGATACGGGAAGATATTCCGGGACGAGATCACCACATCGAAGCCTTTACGATGTGGGTTGCAGGCGGTGGTTTTAAGCCAGGTCATATTCAGGGGCAAACAGATGAGCTTGGGTATTATGCGGTCGAGGGGCAGGTGCACGTGCATGATCTGCACGCAACGTTGTTGCATCAATTGGGTTTTGACCACACCCGGTTGACCTTTCGATTTCAAGGACGCGACTATCGACTAACCGACGTCCATGGCCAAGTTCGGCCCGAATTGCTCAGCTGATGCTGAAAAAGGTGTCCGGTACCGATTTGATTGACGGGGCTGTTGAACGGCGGTAAACTCGGTTGCTGATGCTTTCGAAATGCTCCAACTTCTGTGCGAGACTTTTGATATGGGACGCCCCAAACGAGCCGACGCCGCTGGCCATTGCTATCACATGCTCAATCGTGCCAACCTTAGAGCGACGATCTTTCACCAACCATCCGACTTCGAAGCCTTCGAAAAGATCCTCGATGAGGCGTTGGACCGCTTCGAGATCGATCTTTTTGCTTATTGTTTGATGCCAAATCACTATCACTTGCTGGTTCGCCCTCGAGTGGACGGAGTCATGGCTCGCTTTGGGCAATACATTGGCCTGACCCACACGCAGCGATACCACGCTCACTACAACACTGCGGGCCAGGGACATTTGTACCAGGGACGCTACAAGTCTTTTCCGGTGCAGTCGGACGAGCACTTCTTGGTTGTCGCCCGCTATGTCGAACGAAACGCATTTAGCGCCAAGTTGTGCCACCGACCGGAGCGATGGATATACGGGAGCCTGTACCACTGGAGCGAGCGGACGACGGCGGGAAAAAAACGATTGTCGCCATGGCCGATACGCAGGCATTCGGATTGGGCCGAGCAGGTTGCTATGGACTTCAGCCAGTCAGAGCGTCAGCAGCTAGACTGGAGCGTAAGACGGGGAGTGCCCTTTGGAGAAGAGACGTGGGTCGAGTCTATGGCCAGGAAGTTTGATTTGGAGTCGACGATGCGTCCGCGTGGCCGACCGAAAAAGACCCAGCCTGCGGAAAAGAACCCCTAATTCGTTAAAACGGTACCGGACACCTTTTCCATTGGTTCGGCAATGGAGAGGATGTAATTGACGATATGCCACACATCTTCTTCCTTGAGGCCTTTCTCGTCGCTCGAACTAACGAGGGTGGCGGCCGGCATGGGAGCCCCCACGATTCCGTGCTTGATGCGCCGGTACAAATCTTTGGGTTCGCGACCGCCGCGAAATTTACCTTCGACAAGATTGCGGGGTGCCAACGGCTGCGGCTTCATTCCGCCCCTTGCCATGAGTGGCAATAGCTCGTCGAGATTGGTTGGCTTGATACCGATCTTGCTCGTCCACTCCTTGGTCCAGTCGTCATAGTCCGGCAACTGAGGCCCATCCCCTTTGGCGGATAGGCCGTGACACTTGGCGCAGGCGGCTTCTTCGCTCGCAAAAAGTTCCTTGCCACGCGCGATGGAAATGTCTAACTGATTGCGATTTTCGTCGTTTACTGAACCTACCAAGGGGATGTCGGGTAGCTTGATCTTTTCCTCAACTTCGGGCGATTCGATCCACATGTCTACGATCTCGGTCAAGATCTCGTTGGCCGTTTCCACTTGCGTGTCGAACGTTTTTTTGGAATCCGCATCGGAACTGTTCTTCCATGCTACGTTGTAGACTCGCTCTTTCTCAAGATCCAATTCGTAGGCCGCATTGAATAGTAGCTTTCGTTCAAATTCACCGCGGACCGACAAGTAGATTACGTAATCCACCAGCGCATCAACTTGTTTTTCCGAGAGCTTGTCAAAGGCTCGCATTTGACTCCCGGGCATTCCGAGCCGAATCGATCTCGTCAAATTTTCTCGGGTCGGCTTATACCGGCGAGGCGTGCTTTTGTATTTGAATACTCCGAAGCGAAACTCCCTTGGATACGGATTCTGGGAAGCAGCAACGGGACCTCGGCCCTGCCCAGACTCTCCGTGGCACGAGGCGCATTGGTGGCGATACAGACCGGTTTCGCCCGGCTCTTCAGTTTGCGGGGGCTGGCCAGCGGCGATCTTGAGATGCTCCTCGTTAATAAAGTCTTTATAGTCGGCTTCGCCGAAAAGTGGAGGCAACTTGGGTTCATCCAAAGTGCCGAACCAATCCAACAACAAATCCTGCGCGTCGGCCAACGGCTTGTCGAGTTCCGTGTCCTCGGCCAATGAAAGCCCATGCGCGTACAAGTAGTTCGGCTCATGTCGAATTGAGCCGGTTGTCTTTTGCTTGCAACCAGTCTCTAACGCCAGAAGGCCGACCGACGCAAGAAATAACAGACTGTACGTGGGATTTTTTTTCATTGGACTAATCCATGGGGCTCATCAGAAAATGGCAACTAGATATTTCGGGCATTTTTATTGATGAAATTTCTTACAGTTTGGGTCCGCAATATGGAATGCTACAATTTTTTGGCAAGATCGCGAATCTCGATCTTGCGCCATCGGACTTGATAGGGGCCAGACTCTTTCCCGATGCCGTGCACCTGAAGGCCAACAAAACCTGACAAGTGTGACTGGGGATCCGTGATGTCTTCGATAAGTTTGCCGTTGATCCAAGTTTGAATTCGGTTTCCGACCGCTCGTATATGGAATTGATTCCATTCACCATTTTTCATAACCGAATGCACGGGTTGGGTCGGGGAAATCCAGCCGCGATTTGTCCCCTCGCCATAAATGTAGCCGGATGCGCCGGGGCCTTTCATGATTTCTACTTGTGGGCCATGAACACGGCCCTTACCAATTTCCGGCACACTCTTGGATCGGATTTGCACACCTGAATTCAATGCCACGTCGACGTTCACTTCGAATCGCAGTTCGAAGTCCGAGTAGTCTACCGCGGTGCACAAGAATGAATTTGGGCTGGCATCGGCGGTCGTGCCTACGATTGCATCCCCGTCGATACGGTACGACGCCCAGCCGTTGCGTTGTTTCCAGCCAGCTAGGTCCTTGCCGTTGAACAGCGGTTTCCAGTCGTCTCCGTCTGGAACGGGGGAAGGAGCATTGCGAACCACTGCGAGTTTGGGATCGGATTCTTGGCTATTGGAAACGGAAGATAACGCAAATGGAATGATGCATGCAAGGATCAAGTGTTTGGGAAAGGCTTGGAACATCAGGTATCTTCTCTTGCGGTGAGGGATTAGATAGGTTCTTCTTAAGACTCCTAAGTCTATATTCATACTTCCAATTTTACTACCCAGCGATTCGATGACCGGACACAATTGGCTCGGCAGTTTTCCCAACACACGCATGCGTCGTAATCGCCGATGGCCCTGGGTCCGTGACATGCTCCGCGAAACCCACCTTTCGGCCAGCAATTTGATTTGGCCAATCTTTGTTATCGAGGGAGAGAA
>JBEBHM010000828.1:0-3671 GCA_040080875.1 Pirellula sp. | reverse complement strand
ATTCACAAGGCCGCCACTCAGCAAATCTCGCACCACTTGTGGGTTGTTGTTAAGAAACAACGCTTCGCTCACGCTGATCTGAAGATCCTCACGTGGCATTTCAAAACGAGAGCTGAGTCCACGTCCTGCTTGTGCGGCATCGTCGGCTCGTTTATTTCGTTCTGCTTGCGGGACCGACAAGTCGATCGCATTTGGATCCAGGGTTGCAACCTTTAGAGAGGCACCTAACTGCAACGGCGTCAGTGGCCGCACTCGACTTACGGCAAAGGTACTCGGCTCCGGCATCGAATCGCCCTGCGTCCATCGGCTATTGCGAGAATAAGCCCGGCTTAAGACCAATCCGCGAATCGTACGCTTCATATCAAAGTTGTGAGTCATCAAATCTCTCGCCAACCATTCCAGCAATTCAGGGTGGCTGGCGGGATTTTCACTATGCATTTGGTCCACGGGCATCACGAGTCCAAAACCAAAAAATCGAGCCCAAAGACGATTGGCCAACGATTTCGCCAACCAATATCGACCTGATTCCCCAAGCCCGACTTCGGCCATTCGAGCACGTCGGCTATACTCCGGTGCAGGAGGTGGTTTTTTGTCCTTCTTGAATTCCTCAAGCCGTTTTCGCTCGGCTTGTTTGTCTTGTTCGCTTTGCTCCTGGCGTGTCGGTTCATCGAGCACTTCGCCGGTGAGAAACATCAGCTTGGCTTTGCGCTGTTCGCCTCGCGTGGTCGTATACTCTACCGAGCCGTATTCTCGCTCGGCAAGGAACCCACCGTTTTCAAACGTGCGAGAAAAAAAGGACTTCATGCCATAGTAGTGATCCTGGGTCCAGTCGCTTACCAAGGGATGGTCGTGGCATTGGGCACAGCTAACGTTCACACCGAAGAAGCGAACGCTGACTTCGTTGGTCATCTTGTCCGTGTCCTTGAGGCGAGCCTTCAAGAATGCACTCGCTCCCATGGCATCGTCGGATTGATCGGCGATGATTAGTTCGCGAAACATTTGATCCCAGCGGCGATCCTGGTCGATGGCCTTGCTGAGGTAGTCGCGCAGATTTCCACCGTCGGGATACATCAGCAAGGCATCCAACTCGTCGATCTGGTGCCGGGCAAAGCCGGTGCTACTGAGCAATTGGTCGATCCAACGAGCGCGTTTATCGGCGTCATCGGAGGAAACAAAATCATGCACTTCCTGATTCGTTGGAATACGTCCGACCAAGTCGAGAGAGAGACGCCGTAACAAAGAAGCGTCGGATATTTGGCCGGCAGGTTGTAGCTGCAATGTTTGAAGCTGTGCATCTATAAAATGATCGACTACCAACTCGACGGGAGTGTGTGCGTCGATGGTCGCAGTTGATTCGACGGACGTCGTAGTAGTAGTCAGGCTTGGCCCATCGGCCAGTGCAACGGTGCGAATGCTTAGGGCCACGATGCAAACGAGTAAGCCCCATCGGAATCGCAAGAGCCTGAAAATGAGCATGCCGCGCAGCATGGTTGAAGTTGCAAGGGTAGGAAGCCTTTGGCCCGAGGAGCATTCCCACTTTCGTCGCACGTCTTTCGCTGGCTTGGACTTGAGCCTGAGGCTCAATAATGCGAATGATTTGTGATACTGAAAAGTGGGAAGATCTCCGATCGCAATCAGCGGGCACCAGCTTTGGGGGTGGGAACCGTCATGGGAATAACGGCCTTAAGTCTAGTGTACGGACAGAGCTCAACGCAAGCGAACATCGCATAATATACGCCAAACGCTTATCCAATTGACCGCAGATTACGCTGATGGTCCCAGTTAACCAGTCAACGAGATCATCTGCGATCATCTGCGTTATCTGCGGCGGTGCTGTTCGGACGATTATCCCCTATTCCAACAACCCATTGCCAATTCAATTGTGGCAAGTCATGAAGTCGCATCTCATGAACTTCGGTGCAAGAGCCTGCGACGCACTTTATCGAATTGCCTGGGCCTGGGAAGTTCCGATCGCGTTGCAAATTGACCGCCTTGCATTCCATGAGTCGGTTCACTTTGCGTGTTCGGCGTTTCGAAGTCATTTAATGGTCACACTTACCGTTCATAGTAGAGGTGGATTTCTAGTAGGCCAACTTGGCAAGCATCAGTCTGGCCAGGGTTTCTCGAAATGGCAGCTGAATTCGACGCTCCGGCGTGTCAGACCGGAGCAAGGTCAAGATTCTTTATTAAAACGCATTTGACAGGAAAATTCTTGACAGGAAAATTCACAGGATAGTGTTGCGAAGAAAAGACGTGCCCCACGCAACTCTTCGGTTTTCCATCTGTGCACCGGCTTTGCCATCTGTGCTAATCTTAGTCGAACAGAAACATAGTTCCCCAATTGAATTACTCGAGCATCGGCATCCATCGTCGCTTCGCAAGTTGCAAAGTAGGTTGAATCCTCAATGACAAATGGTTTTCGGTTCATCGAGTGAGTCGAACATGGCTCCGCCGACGAACGTAACGCGAAGAGAACAAGGATATTTTCCGGCGCTCCGGCGTGCCAAACCGGTGCGAATTTGGAGTCGGACAGAATTCTTCTCGAGTTTTACAACTTCAGCGGAGTTGAACAGTGCCCCTACTCGCTTCGGCTTGCTGCCAGAGCTCGACGGATCGTATTGGAGCGAATCATCGCGCACAACAAACACTCGCCCGCGTTCCTAGAAAAACGTATTGGTTTTCAGCCGCGACAAACACGTTTATCACTTAGACATTTTCGAGAACTGCAAGCCGTTGCACCCGCAGCAACTTTTGAGTTGCACAAATGTTTGCGACTACTTTAACCAACAGCACCGCAACATCGATAAAGCATTTCTCGGATTAGTTAGTAAATCAGGTTTGGAGCATTTCGGATGGAAAGAGAAGAACTAACGGACCTGATTGCTGAACTGCAAAAATGGGGCCTGGATTCAAGCTTCATTCCAGGCGTTCGGCCTTTCAAGTTGTTCGCAAACACTGTCTTGGCTAGCGCTATTGCGGTGGGCGGGTACTGTTCCGATTCCGATTGGATACCGCCTGATGCTTGCCTATATGATAGCCATAGGGATGGTAGGCAGTTGGTTGATCCTGCATTTTGTTTCGAAGATTTTCCTTATTTCACGGAGTTTGACGACCAGTCGGCACCATCATTACCAATCAGAATCGAACAGCATTTCAGGGATCGTCTTTATGACGCAGAACTGCGAGATTCTTGGCGGGCGCAAGGAATCGAACCGCCAAATGCCGAATGCTACGCAAAAACACTCGAAGTTTTGGGCGAAGTCTTTACCCACTTTGGCTTTCTTCCGTCAAAAGTCGAAACGATAGGACAAAAGGTTATTCCGCTTACGATAACCGAAGCTCAAGTTGCGAAACGGGATGTGGAAATAGGAGATATTGAAATTCCATGCCGGATCGGTTCGCGTGTCGGTTCAGACATGCGTGCATTCAAGTTCACCGATTCGAAAGGTGTCGGGAAACTCGTGAATGACATGCAAGGGAAATACGTTTTGTTTCATGTATGGGCGACATGGTGCGGACCGTGTATGGCTTCGATGCCCAAGTTGAAGGCGGACATTGAAACGTTTTCCAAGCAACCATTAATGGTCGTGGGTCTGAACATCGACGACATACCGGCTCAAGCTGAGAAGGTCGCTCGAAAGCAGGAATTCAGTTGGACGCAAAACTATCTG
>JBEBHM010000827.1:0-3676 GCA_040080875.1 Pirellula sp. | reverse complement strand
TTCATAAGTATCGTATTCGTACCGCAGGCAACATTTGAGACGCCCGCAGCGGCCGGAAATCTTTGTGGGGTCCAGCGTCGCCTTTTGCAGTTTCGCCATCTTCATCGAAACCGGGGGCATTTCCTTCAGATGCGTGTTGCAACAGACCGGCTTGCCGCAGTCTCCATAATCTGCCAACAATTTAGCTTCATCCCGAGCGCCAATTTGTCGCATTTCGATGCGTGTTTGGTACTCGCCTGACAATCGCTTGACCAACTCGCGAAAATCGACTCGATCCTCAGCCGAATAGTATACAACCACTTGTTCCCCGCCAAATATCAGCTCGACATCGACGAGTGACATAGGCAAATTCATTTCTTGGATGATCCTTTTGCACGTATCGAACTCTCGTTTCTGTTGCGCTTGCAGGTGGCGATACTCATTGTCATCCTCGGGCGTCATTTCGCGCTGGATGTTTCCCGACGGCGGGTCCGTCATTTGCGAGAGGACATGCTCGGTGGCTTCGCACAGGACTTCGCCGCGTTCGAGTCCTCGATTGGTTCGTCCGATCACCAATTGACCTCGACGATGTTCGGTCCGTGAATTCATCACGAACAAGCTGCGCATCAGTCCACAGCGAACAACATATCGAGCCATAGTAAGGAAACCGAAAGAGGACAAGCAAGTCGACAAGATGCAGTTACGTGGCATAGGCTTCTAGCCTGTGGTCTGTCAATCCACACACAGGCTGGAAGCCTATGCCACTGGGCTGTCCGAATTGTAACCGAAACTCTGCGGCGAGTGGTCAATCGATGCGAAGTCTCGCCCAAGCAGGAAGATGATTGTTCCAGCGATTTCCCGCGAATTTCAGCCAGCCCAAGGGTTTGTTTCGCCAATGGGCAATCGACCAATCATTGCCCGTTCGAGCTATTGTCGACGTTTTCTGGACCGATATCCCTGCCATAAATGCAATGGCGGATGCATCATCGAGGACCTCTTTGCAATGCGGATCAAAATATTCGGGGGTAAGCATGGCGAGCGCCTGCGTGGGAACAAAGTGATTTGCGTTGGCGATCACCCAAGTGGGCGCATCCAATACGAGCGGCCTGAGCGACTCAATGGTCCTATTGGTTCCCGCTGTGCCACCAAAGATGCCACGTTGATCGACGGCCATCTCCAACTGATGCACATCGCCGATATGAGCAAGAAACTCTCGGGCTCCAGGCTTCCGCTCAACTGTCCTTTCGGGCCGGTTCTTGATCGGTTTGGTTGCATCAGGCGGTCTTGGCGCGGACTTTGAACGTTTTTTTTGATTGAGCGAATTCGAAATCCCTGAACTCCCTTGGGCTTGTATTTTTTCGACATCGATTTCTCGAATCATTCTCACCGCCGCAGCAAAGCCCCCCGCGCATTCGTCCCGGTGTGGCCACAGTCGATAGCAACCACTTTCGATCGACGATTGCCAATTTTGCAGCGTCTCAGGCACAATCGGTTCCCAGCAATTCGGAAACTCGGTGTGAAGCCAACGCAATTGCTCCTCGTTCTCCTCAGATGAAAACGTGCATGTGGAATACACGAGCCGCCCGCCCGGTTTGAGCAACCGCACCGCAGACAACAAGATGCGTCTTTGCCGGAGCGCACAATGCTCGATTTGATGGAGTGCAAAAGCATTCGAGTCGCGTTTGTTCTTGCCCACCAGAGTTTGACCACTGCAGGGAGCATCTACCAAAACTGCATCAAAGCACTGGGCTGCCGCGTCTGCGAGTTCTTCGGGATCGTAACAGCAAGTCGCATAGGTCGGCTGACCTGTCCGGGCTAGCGCGTACTTGAGCACCTCCAAGCGTGAGCGAATACTCTCGTTGGCCAACAAGAAACCGTCCTTTCCAAGTTGCTCGGCGATGGCCGAGGCTTTGCCACCAGGTGCCGCGCACAGGTCGCACACCCATTCGTCAGGCTTTATGTCCATCAGAGCGAGCGCCAGCATCGAAGCAGCATCCTGGATGTAGTAGTCGGCCACCGCATAGTTCATGAACGCAGCAGGACGAACACCGGAATCATCTAAGAACCGTCCGTTCGCAAACCAAGGTATCGGATGCACATCGAATGGAAGCGGCGTATCCAACCGATCCAATCGAATTCGAATCGATCGCTTGCCATAGTTATGCAGCGATCTAAGAAAGTGCGAGTATTCGTCTGCGCTGAGAATCTGATTTGGATTCATCGATCGCTCTTCGAACTATCGGACGAGTTTAGAAGCGGAAACTCGCAAGACAGGGCAGGCCGGAAGCGACTCCAGAAAGACTTGACCATACTGTTTTGTTGTCATCCTCGGATCGGTAACCACCACGATGCCCGAATCGGTGGCGGTGCGAATCAGTCGACCAAAGCCTTGCTTGAATTTGATTACCGCCTCGGGGAGCTGGTAGTCGCGGAAAGGATTGCCGCCGTTTTTTCGAATGGCTTCCAAGCGGGCTTCGAGCAGCGGGTGGTCAGGAACGCTAAAGGGCAGTTTGCTGATCACGACCAGTCGGAGCGCGTCCCCAGGAACATCGACACCTTGCCAAAAACTCTCGGCCCCAAACAACACGCCGCGCGGGTTGCGTTTGAAGTCTTGTAAGAGTTGGTTGCGAGGAATGCCATCGGCTTGAGAATAGATCGTCAAGTCGTTTTGAACCATCCAAGGTGTGAGGGCACTGCAAGTCTTCCTGAGCATGTCGTAGCTGGTGAACAGCACGAAGGCATGCCCGTCGCTCTGGCTGATGAAGTGCTTTAGGATGGGTACGATCGCTCGTTCGTATTCAAATTTGTCGGTCGACGGGTCAGGCACGTCCGTGACCAAATGCAACTCGGCTAGTTTTTGATAATCAAACGGGCTTCCGACTTGCAGCGTTCGTGCTCCCTCCGCGCCGATGCGGTTTTGAAAGAACGCGAAGCCCTTGGTGTTGCCAGCCGCAAGCGTTGCGCTGGTCATGATCACACTTTTGACTTTGCGAAACAGATGGTTGCGCAAGTACGAGCCGATGTCGAGCGGACTGCTGCGCATGGTGACGCGAGTCGAGCTGCGCGTTTGCATCACCTTGGATTGTTTTTGTTCCAGCCAGTAGACCGAGTCCTCCTGTTTCTGAAGCAGCCACTGATCGAGCCCCGCAGCCAACGTGCTGAGACGGTTGCTTGCCGACATTAAATCAAGTCGTGCATTCGGGTCCTCCAGTTTTTTTCCGTAGCGTTCTAGCTGTTCGGATAGACCCTGAAGCCGCTCACCCAACGTCGTCGCAATCGCAATCGGAACGCGCACGCGACCATTTCCATTCTCTTGCTTTTCTAGCCAAACAGCCAACTCCGTAGTCAGATCGTCGAGCGATTCCATGCACCGATAAGAATCGTGCACCAATTGACTCAGACCGAGAGCGATCAAGATCCCTTTCTCAGTCCGAGGGTTATATAATTTGCGCAACGTATAGTCGATTTGAGAATTGCTGATCTGCAATCCCAAATGCTCGCCCGCTACGGCTTCGATGGTATGGCACTCATCAAAGATGACTGCGTCGTACTCAGGCAGAATCCCACCACCCTGTTCGCGCAGCGCGAGATCGCTAAAGAACAAGGCATGGTTGACAACCAAGATCTGAGCGTTTTGAACTCGACGCCTGGCCGCATAATAGAAACAACTTTCAAAGTGTTTGCATTTGCGTCCCAT
>JBEBHM010000151.1:0-13778 GCA_040080875.1 Pirellula sp. | reverse complement strand
GTCAGACCTGAGTCGCCATGGAAGCTGATTTTGGTGACCGATGACACCGTTGCTTGCGACGGCCACAACCGCACAAACGACGACCGAATTCGAGTTGCGATCCAAGGGGAAGGAATGAGGCGGAGATTGTGGCACAGTGAAAACCGGGAGTCAGGGGACGTCAGCCGAAAAATCATGCACCAGTCGTTGACGCATGGATTGATAAACTATAGGTGTTGACCACGGAATCCCAAAGCCCGCTCCCCCTAGTAGTGGATATGGGATACATTGAGAGGTGGAATGGGTGTTGACGTTTACCGAGTAGTTTATGGTTGCTTTCCCAGGAGGTGGAGTCGATGTTGAATCGCTATATTGGATATGCGTTTTGTGCGGCGTTTGCTTGGACCTTTCAGTCCGTGGCATGGGCGCAAACACAGGTCGCAACTCCGGGCCAGACAAAGGTTCCTGCGACACCTGCGGCAAGTCCGCAGAACGTTGCGGCCGCGTCGCAGAGCGCCATGGAGCATGCGGCCTTAATGCACTTGATCGAATGCATTGACCCTTACCTCAAGAAAAAGGATATCAAGGGAGCTGCAGTGCTCTCTGGTTCGACGACGATGCTGTCGCTGGGCAAGGCATGGGCAGACCGATTCCGTAATTTTCACCCTGACGTAGTTTTTACGCGTGGAATCGATGGAACAGATGCAGGCATCCAGTCCCTAGCAGCCGACTCCAGCGTCATCGCTGGTTCCAGTCGGCCGCTTACGGACGCGGACACCGCCATGCTCAAGAATGGCAAATGCAAAGAGCCATTGTCCGTGATCGTGGCTCTGGATCCTTTGGCGTTGTACGTCCACAAGGATAATCCGGTCGCGGGCGTGACACCGGAGCAACTGGAGTCAATCTTTCGGGCGCCAGGGGGAAATGGCAAACATATTGCAACGTGGGGAGAGTTAGGGGTTGCGAGTGGTGAGCTAGCAAAGAAACCCATCCGAATTCATTCGAGAAGCGAAGTCAGCGGCACGACGAATTTCATCAAGCAATTTATCTTGCGAAATGCCGCGATGGCCAAGGAGGCTCAAACGCACAAGTCGAGCGAAGATGTTTGTACGGCCATTGGAGCAGACCCTGCCGGAGTTGGGTTGTGCGGTTTTGGCGAAGCATTGCCGCAAGTTCGACCAGTACCACTGATTCTCAATGGCATCAACGTACCAGCCACTGAACAGAGTTTCCTGTCCGGGCATTACCCCTTTGTACGCCCCTTGATTCTCGTGATTGACAAAGCCCAACTTGCCACAGATCGGGGCCTACGAGAAGCGGTCCTTCGCTACATCCTAAGCCGTGACGGTCAGTTGGAAGCAATTCGTGCCGGATTCTATCCTTTGGATCCAGCGTTCATTCGTCAGCAACTGGATGTCATCAGCGGACCTCAATTGCGATAGCACACAATACTCGTACATCCATCTTTTCGGACAGACATCATTATGAGAATATTAAAGGCCTTGGTTCTACTGCTTTCGTTGGAATTCGGTGTGGGTAGTTGTTATGCACAAATGAATTGGTTGGACATCGTGCGTGGAGCCCAGCCGCGAGTCAATTTAGGAGTGCCGCCAGGAGTTCCCGCCTCCACGCCTAACTTTCCTCAAACCTCTGTCGATCCAAACGCGCCTTCGTATCCGTCCTCGGGAGGCTATGGGGCGCCGATGCTTGTCCCCAATCGCAAGGATTGGAAACTGGGCGTATACGTTCAAAATACCGAAGTCGGTGCTGTCGTCACGCAAGTGGCCCCAGGTAGTGCGGGGCAACAAGCAGGCTTGGAACCAAACGACGTGATCGTCGCTGTAAGTTCTTCCAGAATTGGAATCGTCGACAATCGGCCTGTCGAATTGGCCGACGAAATCCGCCGAAACACGGACGCCTACGGCAGAGTTTCGTTGCTGGTGTTCGACTCGCGACAACGAATGCTTCAAAACATTCCTGTATCCATGAATTCCAACTCAAGTGCGATCGCGGGCTCGGTGGCTCTTCGCGATAGGATTCAATTGCCTTTTGGAAGCTTGCTGACGGTTCAAATTCAAAATGCTTCCAAACCCTTCTATGAGATCAACGGTGGCAAATCGGTGATACGAGTGGATGGAACTGGCCCTTTTGCATTCGAACTGAATTGCGATCCGCGATACATCGATCCACGTGACCAATACCAAGTGTACGCATCGATAAGTTCAGGGAATCAGGAACTGTATCGGCTAGCTCAGCCCGTTCCTGTCAATCCGAGCGCTCTTGGCCAGCCCTTGGTCATGGTGTTGGACCGATCTACGTACGGCGCAGACGGCACGTCGAATCCATTTCCTGGAGGCAACGTTATCAATGCAGGCTACCCTTCACTTGACGTCAATCAACTGAATCAGTTATTTGTGCAATTGCTTGGGAGGAACCCGAGCAATCGTGAGATCCTGGCTTGGCAAGCCTACTTGCAGCAAGGCAATTCTATTAACGATCTCAAGGTCAAGCTGTTGTCGAGCGCCCAATTCCGCGAGCGGTTCGGAAGCGAGAATTCCTATATCCAGCAACTCATTACGAGTGTGTATGGTCGAGTTCCGAATCAACAGGAGTTAGCATTTTGGATGGGGCGCCTGCAAGCCACCGGTTCGCCAGAAAGCGTGGTTACGGAAATGCTGTCGAGGTCTCGCTAGTTTTATGACGATTTATTATTCTCGCGGTTCTAAAGATTTGCGGCTGGGTAAGTCGGATTTTTTGGAGGCGATTTCAACGACGATCGATCAATTGCCATCGGTCAGCAAAGTGCTTGCGATCCCACCCGACCACACACGAATGGATTCTCAAGCGGGGCCGATCACTCATGCGATTCGCGAAGTTTTGGGTGTGAAGCTGACCGATGTAATGCCCGCCCTGGGGACGCATTCGGCGATGAACGAAGAAGAGCTTACCAAGATGTACGGCGACTTTCCTCGTGAATTAATTCGCGTGCACAGGTACCGGACCGACGTCGACACTTTGGGATACGTCGAGCCTGACTTTGTTCGCGAAGTTACCGAGCAAATGTACTCCAAGCCTTGGCCTGCCCAAGTTAACAAGATCATTTCGCGTGGAGATCATGATCTCATTCTCTCGATTGGACAAGTCGTGCCGCATGAAGTCATTGGGATGGCAAACTATACGAAGAATATCTTCGTTGGCACAGGCGGGAGCGATGGGATCGACGGAAGCCACTATCTCAGCGCTCTCTACGGAATGGAGCGAGTCATGGGACGATGCAATACACCGCTGCGCCGCATTCTCAATTATGCCTCGGACCTGTTCTTGGCCCATCGACCGATTGTTTATGTGTTGACGGTCGTGGAATCAACGCCCAATGACGGGCCTGTTGTACGTGGACTCTATGTGGGTGATGATCATTCGGTGTTTTACACGGCGGGTGAATTGGCATCGCAAGTCAATTGTTTCCGCATTTCAGAAGCACCCAAGAAGATGGTCGTTTGGATGGACCCAAGCAAATACAAGAAAACCTGGGTGGCGAATAAAGCCATCTACCGTACGCGAATGGCGATCGCCTCAGGTGGGCGACTGGTAGTAGTAGCACCAGGGGTCGAAAAGTTTGGGGAACACCAAGACGTCGATTTGCTCATCCGAAAGTACGGCTATCGAACGACACCTGAGGTGATCGAGATGGTCTCAAAGAACGCGGATCTAGCGGCAAACCTCTCCGTGGCAGCACACTTGATCCATGGTTCAACTGAAAATCGATTTAGCGTCGAGTACTGCCCAGGCAAGCTAACGAAACAAGAGATCGAATCGGTCGGCTACGAATATGGTGAATTCGAAAATGCTCAAACGGAATATCGAATCGACAGCGTACAGGATGGTTGGAACACCAGTCGCAGCGGCGAGCGATTCTATTTCATTCGCAATCCGGGTCTTGGGCTATGGATGCAAGAGAATCACCCACATGCTTTTTGAGCCCCTCCAGCCGACTTTTTTCTCATGATCGAAGCCAAAAACACTCAGCGCGCGATCGTTCGAATAGGTTATGACGGTCGAGTTCACAAGCTGTTTCAGGGGCCGAATGCGAAAGAGCGATTCGACAATGAGTGCCGCGTTCTTATTTATTTGGAGAACCGCAAATGCCCCTTTGTCCCGCGGCTACTTGCAATGGATCCCGATACCCTGGAAATTGTCACCAGCAATTGCGGGGCTAGAGTCGAGAGGATGGGTGACGAGCGAATCGCGTCGCTCTTTGCTGAGCTAGAGACTTTTGGCGTTCGGCACGACGATGCGTTTCTGCGGAACATCACCTATCGGGCGTCGGATGGCCGATTTTGCATTATTGATTTCGAGTTTTCGACCATTCTTGACGAGAAAGCTAATACCCATCTAGAGGGAACCACCCCCGTTCCGTCGAATGTTGAATTGGAAGAAAAGCTACCAAGCAATTTGCCAATCGACATTTGTTGGTCGGCGATGTCCCATCCCGGCACCTATCGAACCAACAACGAAGATCGATTCTTGGCAATGCTGGTGGACGAGCGCGGCGTTCGTTACTTAGGTAAGAATGGGCAAGCCAACACGCGCGACACAGATGTACTCTTTGCGGTTGCGGATGGGATGGGTGGAGAGCGGTCCGGGGAATTGGCAGGCAAGATTGCGCTCGACAACATCACGAAAGTCATGCCGAGAGCGTACATGTTGTCCCATCATCATTTGGTTGAGTCGGCCCCCACGATCCTCAAGTCGCTGGTTTTGGCCATTCATGCCGAGCTGGTGAACCTTGGCAAGTTTGATGTGCAATGTATGAATATGGGAGCCACCTTGACGCTTGCATGGATTCACCGCAGCAACGTGATGTTTACGCACATTGGCGATACCAGACTTTATCATTTTCATTCCGTGCCAGATCCAGAACATGTAGGGCAGACTCAGCAAACGATGACGCAACTGACGGAAGATCATACCTATGTCGGATGGTTACGTCGGACAGGCAAGCTCAACGAGCGGCAAGCGCGCTTCCATCCGAGAAAGAACATTCTTGCCAAAGCGCTTGGGGCAGGCAATCAATACGTCGAGCCACAGTGCGGCATCTTTGAAATGAAAAAAGGAGAAAAGCTGCTGCTGTGTACCGATGGCATAACGGATGGATTATGGGATCGAGCAATTAGCGATCTGGTTTTGAGTCCCGAATCCTCGGTTTCCGATTTGACACCAGCACAGCGATTGGTAAATAGTGCGGTTGCTGAATCGGGCAAAGACAACAGTACGGCAATTGTTGTCGAAGCGTTCTGATGCGACTTCAACACTAAACAGTAGTGGGTCTTGTTAAAGAGCCCGAGACTGCAGGATCTTTGACAAGATCCACTACCCCCCAGTAAAAGTTGGGCTGTTCAAAACGGACAGTCGTCGTCAAAGTGCGCCGAGGTCCTGCCCCGAAACAACTCGTCGAGGCGATGTTGTAGATCTGCGGATCGCCCAACAAGTAGCGGATAGGTCTGCGCTGTGTGTTCGAGCGTTTGTTGAAATAGGTCGGTTGCTGCGGCCAATTCATACGGACCCGCCTCCCGATATTGCCGAAAAACTTGATTGATCGCATCGATGTCTTCTTGTTTTGCCCCCGCCTCTTTGAGCGTGCTGATCATATCGGCCAAAAAGAAGCTGATGGAAAGATGACCATTCGTATCACCTGGTATGCCTTGATCGCTCACGAAGGTGTGTTTCCAAACCGAACCAAACTCGTCTTGCTCTTCGCTGTTAGCCTCTTCCCGCTCGATTCGTTTCAGGTCCATTGCTCGCGAAAACTCTTCATACTCGCGTTGCTGCTCGTCCCATTCCTCGCGTGTCTCGCATAGTGAGAACGCAAATTCGTCGTCCAATTCCAAATGATGGCCATCGATGCTGACGAATGTCTCGCCGAATGTCTCGCCGATCATCATCTGACAAATGGGACAATCACAATCGATCAATGGTTGCTCCCCATCCTCGCCCAACACACGAGGCGACCTGCAACGCTCAGCCTGAATAATAGCCGACGGCGAACTCCCTCCTTCGAACGGGTGATTCATCCAATTTTTTTGGACATCGGACAGATGCAAAGCCAACTGCTGCAATGCATCCGCTTCATGCAAATGTTTTTCCGATTGAAGGCTAATCCATACCCAACCCTCATTGATCAGCTCACGGCACAGATCGAAGTACATACAGACTTCCGATCGCCCCATAGGTGTCTCAGGGCGTTCGGCCATTTCTCTAGGGATGGGAATAGACGCAGCGGACCGAGAAATCTGATACTTCTGGCCTTCGATAACCCGATCGAGCCAATCCATCCCGCCATGCAAACATTGTCGCGGCATTCGACCCGCCAAGTCTTGGCGAGGCGTCATCAACCAATCGCGATGAACTGCAATCGTCCTTTCGTATAGTTCATTGCGTTTCACCCTACGTTTCTGAGCAACTTCGATGTCCTTGTTATCTGGAAGCTCAGCATGTATTGGAATCTCGGGAGATGAAAAATCCACTGAGAGGTCAATTAAAACTTCACGCAAGCGAGCATCTGACTCATAGGTAGCCAACATTTGCTGAGCTAGTCCCTTGGAAAGCTCTGGACCCCACAAGACGTCGCGATGTGGACTAAACCTGGGCACTTCCGAGAGGCGTGGTTTGCGAACCATGGGAAGATCGACTTGACAATGAAGCTCCCACCACGGGGGCAAATGAACGGGGATACGGAACTCTGGTCCGAAGCCATTGTTGTCGCCCATTGCATAGCATCCATTGCGTTCGACCGGATCGTTCGCCGTGCCAGTGCATATTCGCTTGTCCCTCAAATCGATCACCATCCAAGCTCGCTCGTTGGATAGTTTTGCAAGGGCCGATTTTGCGTCGACTATTTGGAAGTCCAATGAGTCAGCGAACTCGGCGCTAGGTTCCGTTTTGTATCTTGGCCACACGGCAGCTATATCGGCCCAATCCACTGGATCCTCCGAGACGCATGCCAGCAGCGTGGTCGAATTCCAATCATCCACTGCGGAAGCAAAATGTGCTATTTTTTCGTCGACAACAATCACGTCCACATCTGGACATCGACCCGCCTCCGATTCGCTCATATCGTCGCGGTAGTCCTCGTCATCAAAGTCTTCGTCATCGGGAAATGGGGGCTCTGTATTCATAGTTTGATTTATCGTCAGAATCCGATGGGGAGCGATTCAACAACCATCCAACCATCCACATACGATTGTTCGAAAGCATGCTTGGGCAAGGCCCGACTCATTCGGGTGCTGACAGTTTCGAAATAGGCCCATTCTTGCGGAACCTCTGAGATGAAGCTCATCAGTGTCATCGAATCCCAGTCGTTCAGGGCAGGGAAATAAAGTGATTGGTGCGAGTCAAGATAAGAACGTCGACATCCGGACATCGGCGTGCTTCCGAAGGGCTGGCAAAGGACCGAAGCAAAAGAGATGTTCTGACATGGCTTGGTAAACGAAAACAACTCTCACTCTTACCTAGTGCGCATTGCGTCGCCCTCCCAGGATTTTCAACCCAGTTCATTGTAGCATGGTGGGGATTCGAACACATGGGGATGCAAAAAGTCTTTCGGTTTACGCAATGCGAAACCCACTTGGGCCGCTCTCCTTTCTTTGAGCCCAATCAGACAACCGCGAACTCATATTGCATCGGCATCTTCCGTCGATTTGTGCCTGAATCACTGAGGCGTTCACCAATGACGAACATTTTAGGGCTGCGGGCTTTGTCACGCTTTTCTGATTTCAAAACGATGCCTCCTTGAGCGACGATCAAGCATTCAACAATCTACTTTTGCGGATGCGCTTCGAGGCGTATCTCGCCGTGGATTTCACCGCCCGTTCGAATGGCCTTGTGCACGAGAACGCCCAGCCCTGGCTCGATCTGCTCGAAGCGAGGAAGTTGATTCGAAGTGGTATTGGGCAACAATAGCTTGGTGATCAGTAACGCGACCATGTCGCCGGACGCTAACCCCTTGCCGGAGGGTTCGGGTAGTCGGAGCCAACTCCGTTTCAGCCAAGACCTCAAGTCGATGGCTTGCTGAATCGAAACGTCTGCTGTTGTCGTCGCAAGATAAGTGGCCAACTCAGGTGAATTGGCCTTCGGTTTTGAACCGGACTCTCGAAGCAGGGTCTTCAACCAATCTGCATCGTTGGCAAGATAAAGCGACGAACCGTCTATGGCGGCAATACAAATACTCTGGCGCTCCGGTGCACTGACTGCAATAAAGAGAGACTGGCTGTCTTTGGTACTCCAACAATGAAAATCACCGATGCGTTCGGATTTGACTTCGTCATCGCTGGCGAACAAGCGATCGAGGACCGACACGGCCACGGTCGCATCTTGAAGCTCGCAACACCAAACTCGATTTCGTTTGTACGTTGCCGACCTGGGTGTTTCAGCGATCGTTTTAGTTTCGTTGGAAACGGTTTTGCTGCCATAGCTCATGCGCGGGCCAATACGATAAATCAACTCCTTGCGGATGTCGACCTTGGGTCCCTCAGGATCGGTCAAGATACTGTCGAGCAGGTCTGCAAAGTTACCCGGAGTGTCTTCGTCGATAACTTGATCAATGGCATGACTCACTCCTTGGAACCACGGCTTGATATCGATATAGCTTTGCGACAGCAGGTCCATTTCTGCAGGAAATACTTTAGGGATCGGTTGGGCGGGACCCGTCCCGTAATTGAGAATGGCCATTCCCTTTTCCAATGGAGTTTTTACTATTTGGGAGTAGTTCCATCTCCATGCTGCATCGGATTTTGAGGGTGCATGCAAGGTCGCTTGGAAAACGCCGAGTCCGTCCAAGCCAAAGCGCAAAGCGGATTGCAAGAGTTTGGGCTCTTTCGACTGCGCGTAACCTTGAACCAACTCCCAGGGAGCGAGCCAGAACCTGCATGATCCATCGAGCGAATTGGGCAATGGGTCGTTCGCAGCCAAATCGAACTTGGATGGCTTGGTGGTATCTGGTTTGGTTTTCAGCCATTGGTCTATCGCTTTGGTCGACGTTGAAAAGCAAGTCCACTGGGAGCCAAGCGCGGCGACCGCGTGCTCCGCAGTCTTCGAGTCGGTTGTGGAGAAGAAGTTGGCTGAACCGACCGACGTTTTCGTTAGTTTGTTCAGACCACCGCGATGGGTTATCCATTGTTGGACGAGAGGATGTTGTTGTGCGTTGGCACCGAGTTGAACCAAGAACAAATGGGAATAGTTGCCGTCAGAATCTCGAAAAACAGCGATAGCAGCTGGATTCGTGATGGATTTCATGTCGGTCCAATCCAACCCGAACCAAGGCTGAGGATTAAGCAGGGACGCTTGACTCGCATTCACTTGGGCCTGAATGATCGACTGCCAAATTGGGTTTCGAAGCTGCTCGACCGCGATCGAACGCTCGATGTCGGTATAGATCGTGCTAAGGTTATGGGTAGCCGCAACCAATTGCGAACTCTCAGGCAAGACCAAAGATAGGGAGTCTTGATCGAGACGGTCTTGAGCCAACATCCAAGATGTGCTCACAGCGGGCAGGCAGAGGCCTAGTATCGCGATCCGCGTTCGAAATGGAGGACGGTCGCTGTGTTTATTCATAGCTGAGATGTTCGATGGGGTTGATCTTTGCCGCGTTCCAGGCTGGAATCCAAGCGGCTATAGTGACAATTGCCAACGTACCAAGCCCGGCACCAAGCATCAACATTGGATTCCATTCGAATTCGGGTGTATATCCTAGAAGTGCTTCGCTGCACGCCCAGATGATGGCAACGGTGGTAACGCCGCCGGCCATCCCGAAAACGAGGCCGATCACCCCAAGTAGCCAAGCTTGTACCAAGACAGTCATCATTAGCTGCGATCGACTAGCGCCTACGATTCTTAGCAAGGACAAATCGCGTGCCTGTTCGATCATGTTCATGGCCAAAGTGGTTGCGATGCCGAAGCCACCCGTGAGAAATGAGATAAAGACGACACTCCATACTCCGGCGGTAACTCCCGAGATAGCTTGTTCTACGCCTTTGCGCATTTCGCTGCCCAACTGCAATTCGTAACCGAATTGTTGCTTCACGGCCTCGAGGCTATCTCTTGCCTGATCGAGACGGTCTGGAGTGATAGACAATGCATACCAGTCAAATCCGGTGACCTCCATAAATCGTTGGGCCGTCGATCGCTTCATCATGAACGACATGCCCCCGTTGGCGAAATTGGCATTGACTCCTCCGATGGTCATTGGAAAGGAACGTCCATTGAACGAGATTGCAACTGTGTCTCCGGCTCTTTTTCGTAGCTTCTTTCCAAGAATGGAGGCGATGAAGATTTTGTCTTCGTCGATGACTTGTCTCGCCGTGGTGTTATCCATGCCTTTGGGTTCGGTGGGGAACGGCGCGTTGATTGGGAATTCGCGAATGATGCCGAGAACGGCTTGTTCATCGACGTTGCACCGAATCAATCGTATTGCATTGGACCACTCAAGTCCCGGAATTTGTTCCAGTCTCTCTCGCAGTGGATCTTCCGAGTCGATCAGCAGCGTTGGTGGAACGGTGGAGATCAAGAAAATGTCGCCTGGAAGTGCTCGATGATACCAACGCAGAATCTCGGCAGTGTTGCTCATGAGAACTTGGCCAAGTCCGACCGCTCCACAGAGAGCGATAACCAAGAAGCCCGCATTGAGGGTGGTACGTTCGGGTCGGCGCGTCAATTGATTCTTTGCGACTTCGATTGGGAATCCGCGACGTAGGGCTGTCAGTCGGTCGATGCACCAATTGAGTGGCACGAGCCCAAGTGGAATCCAAAGCAAGTATGCCAGTAGGGTCATCAGGCCGGCGACCACACCCCATTGTGCGGCGATCCATTCCTGTTGGACACAGTACATTCCAAACATAGCGATGCACCAAAGCAGCACCCCATTCCTGATGGATCGCCATGGCAGTCCATGCGTGTCGGGAATAGTTGGTTCGCGAAAACTTTCGAGTGGCGAAACCGCTTGCTGTTGTTTTTGGGCGTACCACACCACCACTACGGACAAGCTTGGGAGCAGTATCATAACCGAAAGAACGATCATCCACGGGATGGAAAAGCTGCCAGGCGGAGTTTGCAACACGGCAGAAAGGACCCGTCCCATGACCGCACCTAAGCCGCAACCAGCAACAGTCCCGAGTAGGACGCCGACGATTCCCAGAATGAGGGCTTCTAACAGCACGGCTTGTGAGAGTTGTTTGGAGGTGGCTCCCAGGCATGAGAGGATTGCAAAATGAGGTCGCCTTTCGACCAAATTCATGCGGGTTGAATTGAGCAGAATGTAAGCCGCCATCGCAACCGCCAGAGCGCTGGCGAACGACAACCCCAACTCGGTTGACTTGAGGAGGTCGTCAGCAACGCCGACGTTATTCGTTCGCTCTTGTACTTTCAGAGGCTTGGGGAGCATCGCGTCGACCAAGCCTGCAACGCGTTTTTTATCGGCAGCATTATCTGAGGCTAGGAATATTCGGTTGCGATCGACTTGTCCTGAAAGTGCACTTACTTTTTGAAGCCATTCCAGGTCAACGATGACTCCGTGCTCGCTCACAATCCGGTTCCATACATGGGCTGCAATAATTTTTTTGACGACAAGTTTTCGAAATCCACGTCGAAACAAGCACTGTATTGAGTCTCCCTCGGTGACTCGCAACTGGGAAGCGACCAATTCAGACAAGATGCACTCGTCCTGCTGAGGCCACTGGAGGTCTTGCAGTTCCAAGGTTTTTTTTAAGAACGACAGCGTTCTTGCATCGCTTTCACTCGGAGCCTTTGTGACACTTTGGTCCGTTGACTCTCCCCGGTTACTAAGCGGGATACCGATAACAAGGCCACGCGATTTGTGTTCTTTGAATCGAAGCATTGAACCGCGAACGAGCATCGGCGCGATTGCGTCGGAGTCGTCGCCGAGAGGTAGCCGAGGGAGCAATGAATGATCAAAACGTCCTCCCTCGGAGTTGATCACGTCGAGCGACGGCAGTCCTTGAACGGCTTTGCCAAGTTCTTTAAACGAGGATCTCGCGTTATGCGAAGCTACCAGGATTCCGATCAAGGTTGCGGTCGAGAGAACCAGGCTGGCCATCGTCAATGCAAATCGCGAAGGTCGCTGTAGCCAATGTTGCCAAATCACTTGGAACATTTGCTTAAGCCCTCCGGTGCGTTGGTTGCGAGACGTTCTGCAATTCTAGGGGTGCATCGTCATTCTCGTTACCGACAACCAGTCCATCTCGCATTCTGATAATTCGGTCGGCTGCTTGGGCAACACCGGGGTCGTGTGTCACAATGACCAACGTTTGATTGAGTGCAGCTACGAGTTCACGAAAAAGTTCAATGACGAGTTTGCTGTTGGCTGAATCGAGAGCTCCGGTCGGTTCGTCCGCCAGCAGGATCGCCGGTGACATGACGAGTGCGCGGGCGATCGCAACGCGTTGGGCTTCCCCTCCGGAAAGTTCACCTGGGCGGCTGTCCAGTTTGTGTCCCATTCCAACGGAAGCCAATGCGTTCATCGCTCGCGATTTGGCTTTTTCTTTGTCGATACCATCAAGCCGCATCGGCACCATAACGTTTTCGATCGCCCGAAGCATTGGCAGCAGGTGTACCTTCTGAAAGACGAAACCGATCCGACGCCTTCGGAGAAGGGTTCGAGCCAATTCGTCTAAATGGGTGATCGATTCTCCTTCGAGGAGTACGTCACCATGATCAGGTTTGTCGAGACCACCGAGAAGATGCAGCAAGGTGCTTTTGCCACAACCCGATGGGCCCATGATTGCAACAAATTCACCTGCCTGAATTTCGACGCTGACGCCGCGTAAAGCCTGATGATCGACGGTACCGGTATGGTAGGTTTTGGTAACGTCGATGGCGGAAAGAATGGGTGACATTTCAAACTTTGATGGAGCGGTCGCAAAGTATCAACGAGATGTGCTGACTTTGATTTCAAACAAGGAGGGCCAATTCTTGCCGGTAATAAAGATCCGTTTTGTTCGTGGGTCGTATGCGATTCCGTTCATCACGTTTTCCTTGTCTCGTTTGGTTGTGGTGTAGACGTGGCTCAAATCGATCCAACCGAGTACCTTGCCGGTGATGGGAGAAATACGAGCGATTCGATCTTCGTACCAAATATTAGCCCATATTTCGTCCTCGACCCATTCTAATTCGTTGATATTCTTGACACGCATTCCTTTGTCGACGACCTCGACACTGCGGATTTCCTTGAAATTGCTGGGATCTAGGAATCGAATCTTGAATGAGCCATCGCTCAGGACAAGTTCTTTTTCGTTGTCCGTTAGGCCCCAACCCTCGTAGATATATTTGAAGCTTTGTTCGAATTCCAAGGTGGCCAGGTTATAAACAAGGCACGTATTGTTCTTCCAAGTCAATTGGTAGACTTTCCCCCCAAGAATCGTAATGCCTTCGCCAAAGAACTGCTGGTCAAGCGAGACATCTTGCAAGACCGTGCCAGAATCGATTTCGACGATTCTCAATTTGGATTTCCCGTATTGGCCGGTCCCCTCGACAATTTTGTTTTCGTGAAATGCGAGTCCCTGAGTGAAGGCATCTGCGTCATGGGGAAAGCGCTGAACGACGTCCCCTCGATAAGTCGGCGTTTTTCGGTTTGCTTGGTTGCCGCAACCAGTCGCCGAAATAACGCAGAAAACGTAAATGACAGTCCAAAGATTGGGCTTGGAGATCATCGAGTGCACTTTTCAAAAAGTTTTGGGAAACTCGAGCACTAAGGCGAGGGGCAGGATGAAATATACCTAGCTTCGTAGCGG